>JBQMQB010000137.1:0-4345 GCA_052172715.1 Giesbergeria sp.
GAATCCTTCCAGAAAGCCCTGCGCGGCCTGGAAGTGGGCGTGGACGGCATGAACGAAAAAACGCAAGACCGCGAAGTGCTGGAAAAAGAGCTAGGTGAGCCCGGCCCCGAGCGCATTTGGTACGTGGGTGATGCTTTTGCCATGGGGCTCTCGGTCGATGAAGTGTTCGAACTGACCAAGATCGACCGCTGGTTCTTGGTGCAAATCGAGCAGATCGTGAAGATCGAGCTCGACATCGACAAGCTGACCGCCGAGAAGGGTGAGGTCGCCTTGGCGGCTCTCGACGCAAGCACGCTGCGCACCTTGAAGCAAAAAGGTTTCTCTGACCGGCGCCTGGCCAAGCTGCTTAAGACGACCGAAAAGGCCGTGCGCGAGCAGCGCCATGCAATGAAGGTGCGCCCGGTGTACAAGCGGGTTGACACCTGCGCGGCAGAGTTCGCCACCAACACCGCTTACCTGTATTCGACCTACGAAGAAGAGTGCGAGGCCGAGCCGACCGACAAGAAGAAAATCATGGTGCTGGGCGGCGGGCCCAACCGCATTGGCCAGGGCATCGAGTTCGACTACTGCTGCGTGCACGCCGCCCTCGCCATGCGCGAAGACGGCTACGAAACCATCATGGTCAACTGCAACCCCGAAACTGTGTCCACCGACTACGACACCTCGGACCGTCTGTATTTCGAGCCGGTCACGCTCGAAGACGTGCTGGAAATTGTCGACAAGGAAAAGCCCCATGGCGTCATCGTGCAGTACGGTGGCCAGACGCCTTTGAAGCTGGCACTGGACCTGGAGGCGGCAGGGGTGCCCATCATTGGCACCAGCCCCGACATGATCGACGCGGCGGAAGACCGCGAGCGTTTCCAGCAATTGCTCAGCAAGCTGAACCTGCGCCAGCCGCCCAACGCCACCGCGCGCACCGAGCCCGAGGCCCTGGAAAAGGCCGAGGCTTTGGGTTACCCATTGGTGGTGCGCCCGAGCTACGTACTGGGTGGCCGCGCCATGGAAATAGTCCACGAACAGCGCGACCTGGAGCGTTACATGCGCGAAGCCGTCAAGGTGAGCCACGATTCCCCCGTGCTGCTGGACCGCTTCCTCTCCAACGCCATTGAGTGCGATGTGGACTGCGTGCGCGACAGTACGGGCGTCACTTTCATCGGGGGCGTGATGGAGCACATCGAGCAGGCGGGCGTGCACAGCGGCGATTCGGCTTGTTCGTTGCCTCCGTATTACCTCGCCAAGGCGACGGTGGACGAGATCAAGCGCCAGACCGCTGCCATGGCCGAAGGTTTGAACGTGGTCGGCCTGATGAACGTGCAGTTCGCCATCCAGGAAGTCGACGGCCAGGACATCATCTACGTGCTGGAAGTGAACCCACGGGCGTCCCGCACCGTGCCTTTCGTCAGCAAGGCCACGGGCATCCAACTTGCCAAAGTCGCTGCGCGGTGCATGGCAGGGCAGACGCTCGCCAGCCAAGGCATCACCAAGGAAGTGACGCCACCGTATTTCAGCGTGAAGGAGGCGGTGTTCCCCTTCGTCAAATTCCCTGGCGTGGATACGATCCTCGGCCCAGAGATGAAGTCCACTGGCGAAGTCATGGGCGTGGGAAAAACCTTTGGTGAAGCCTACGTCAAGAGCCAGCTCGGCGCCGGCACCAAGCTGCCGACCTCCGGCAAGGTATTCCTCACGGTGAAGAACAACGACAAGCCGCGTGCGGTGGACATTGCCCGCCAGCTGGTTGAGCTGGGCTTTGAGCTCGTCGCCACCAAGGGCACTGCCGCCGCCATTGCCGCTGCAGGGGTGCCGGTGCAGTTGGTGAACAAAGTGACGGAAGGGCGCCCCCACATCGTGGACATGATCAAGAGCAACGAAATCGTCATGGTCATCAACACGGTAGAAGAGCGCCGCAACGCCATTGCCGACTCGCGTGCCATTCGTACCAGTTCGCTACAAGCCCGTGTCACCACGTTCACCACGATCTTTGGCGCTGAAGCTGCTGTGGAAGGCATGCGCCATATGGACCAGCTGGATGTCATCTCCGTTCAGGAGATGCACGCACAGCTGGTGGCCTGAAGAGTTAGGGTTTTTCTACTCTAGCAAACACGGCATAATTGACTCTTGGACAAACCGCCGCGCGGCAACGTGCGGCGGTTTGCTTTTGGGGTATGCACTTGGCTGCTTACGGGGCCTGCATGCGCAGAACTGTCGCCACAGAGGCGGCGCACCACCACCAACAACGGAGACGTCTGGCCATGGCCACCCTTCCCATCACCAAGCGCGGCGCCGAAAAACTCAAGGCTGAGCTGCACCGCCTGAAAACTGTGGACCGTCACGCAGTCATTGCCGCCATTGCCGAGGCACGTGCACAAGGCGATCTAAGCGAAAACGCCGAATACGATGCCGCCAAGGATCGCCAGGGTTTCATTGAGGGGCGCATCCAGGAAATCGACGGCAAGCTCGCGGCGGCGCAAATCATCGACCCAACTTTGGTGAATGCCGAGGGGCGCGTGGTGTTCGGCGCCACCGTGAAGCTCGAAGACGAGGACTCGGGCGACGCCGTCACTTACCAAATCGTGGGTGAAGACGAAGCCGACCTCAAGCTGGGTCTTATCAACATTGGCAGTCCCATTGCACGCGCCCTGATTGGCAAGGTCGAAGGCGATACCGCCGAGGTACAGGCGCCTGGCGGCGTGCGCCATTACGAAATCGTCGGCATCAGCTACTGCTAAAGACCATGCGCCAGCGGCTGCCTGTGTTGATCGCCGCCCTTTGGTGGGGGAGCCTCACCACGGTGGGTGCGCTGGTGGTGCCCTTGCTGTTCGTGCATCTGGCCACTCCAGCAATGGCGGGCAGCATGGCGGCGCGCTTGTTTGCAGCGCAGACTTGGGTGTCGGTGGCTTGTGGTCTGCTCCTGCTCCTCATTTCAAGGCCAAAAGGCGAGACTTGGCAGTACCCATGGGCGCGAGCCGCTATGGGGTTCATATTGGGCGGCATGTTGCTCGCCGTGCTGGTGCAGTTCGGTGTGGCGCCGCGCATCGAGGCGCGGCAGAACTTGCGGCTGTGGCACAGCGCAGGCACCGTGATGTTTGGCTTGCAGTGGCTGTGCGCTCTGGCCGTGCTGTGGTGCACGGCAGGGCAGGAAAAGCGCTGATCCGCCTGATTATTCGTGCCAGTGCTCGGCCACCCATGTGGCGGGCTGGATGAAGCGAAAACGCCGATTGCGCCGCCCCGCTAGCGCGTCAGGCGGGTTGCATTCGCCGTGGAAGACCACCACTCGCGCGCCTTCAGGCACGAAGGGTGCCTTCCAGTAGTTGGTGGGCCAGGTGGGAATGCCGTGGTACTTGAAGCTGGGGCACCAGTCTGATGGCCAGTACTGCAGCTTGCCTTGCTTGTGCAGAAAATCTGAAAGGTAGGCTTGTTCGTTGCGGAACTGCTGACGGATTTCGTTGAAATGCCCTCGAAAATACGCCAGCACGTCCGGGTGTGCACCCAGCTCGAACCGGTACACCGACGAATTGCCGGTGATGCGCCAGGGGCGTTTGTAGTCGTGGATGATGAGAAATTCGCCCGGTTGGGTAAAAAACTCATCCAGACTGCCGGTGACCACCACATCGACATCTAAAAACAGCGCTGCACCGCGCAAGCCATGCAGATCGGCAGCGAACGTTGCGAGCTTGTTCCAGCCGCGCTCGGGAATACCTGCGGGCAGGTCGAGCGGCGGGATGGGCAGGCACTGCACCTCAGAGCGGATGCCCAAGGTGTCGTCGGTCAGACAGACAAAGTTGAAATCTCCGCTCAGGTGCCGACGCACCATGGCGTAGAGCCGGTTGACATACTCGGGACCGTATTTGGTGCCCCATTTCATGCAAATGACATGGCGCTGGTGCGCCTGGCTGACCTGACTCATCGACGTCAAGGAGACTGGCGCTTTTTGACAGAGATGGGCCTGGGCTTTTTCGCGCGTTTGATCTGTCCACCTGGGGTGAGGCGCTGGTTGCCCAGCACGCGCAGCTGCTTGACTTCAGGGCGCTGGCCGCCGCGCTTGCTGTACTTGAGCACTTTGACATCGCGCGGACCGGGCATGCGGTCTTCGTCTGGTGTTTTCAGCTTCTCAGGCTGCGGGCGCCACAGCACGAAGAGTTTTCCGATGTGTTGGATGGGCGCTGCGTTCAGTTCGGCGGCCAGTTCCTGGTACATCAGTTCGCGTGCTGCACGGTCGTCGCTGAAGACGCGGATCTTGATCAGGCCGTGGGCGTTGAGGGCGGCGTCGACTTCCTTGCGCACTGAGGGCGTCAGGCCGTCGCCACCCACCATCACCACGGGGTTCAGGTGGTGCGCCTGGGCGCGG
>JBQMQB010000137.1:4445-6350 GCA_052172715.1 Giesbergeria sp.
TACCGCGCCCGTGCGGCCTACAAGCTCAAGGAGATTGACGAGCAGTTTGGCCTCATTCGTCCTGGCTCGGCGGTGGTGGTGGACTTGGGCAGTACACCGGGTGCTTGGAGCCAGTACGTGCGTCGACGCATGGGGAGTAACGCCGGTGGCCAAGTGGCGGGCACCATACTGGCACTCGACATCCTGCCTATGGAGCCCATCGAGGGCGTGAGCTTCTTGCAGGGTGATTTCCGTGAGGATGCAGTGCTTGCGCAGCTCGAAGAGACGCTTGCCGAACGCAAGGTGGATCTGGTGATCTCAGACATGGCCCCCAATCTGTCGGGAATCTCTTCTACCGACGCGGCGCGAATCTCGCTCCTGGTGGAGCTGGCCCTTGAGTTTTCACGTGCACACCTGCTGCCGCAGGGTGCGCTTGTGGCCAAAGTTTTTCACGGCGAGGGCTACGACGCACTCGTGCAGGCATTTCGCGCCCAGTTTCGCGTGGTCAAGGCGGTCAAGCCCAAGGCTTCACGCGACAAGTCTTCGGAGACCTTTCTCGTCGGAATCGGGCTAAAAAGCTGAAAAACCGCACCAACACAATGGCCGGTTTCCTGATGGCATAAGGCCCGCACATCTTGAAGCGCCTAAAATTGCCACTATCTGGGTGTCACTAACCCCGCCAATCCCTCTGGAGTCCCGCTTGAACAATCAGTGGTTTTCGAAAATTGCCGTATGGCTTGTCATCGCCATGGTGCTGTTTACGGTGTTCAAACAGTTTGACAACCGTGTCGGTGCGTCGGCTGGGCACATTGGTTATTCTGAGTTTCTGGCTGAAGTGCGCGGCAACCGTATCAAGAACGTCATCATCCAAGAAGGTCAAGGCGGCACGGAAATCGTGGCGCTCACCCAGGACGACCGCCACATTCGCACTACGGCGACCCCGCTTGACCGCGGTTTGGTGGGCGATCTCATCAACAACAACGTCAAGTTTGATGTCAAGCCGCGTGAAGAAGGCT
This sequence comes from Giesbergeria sp., assembly GCA_052172715.1. Lineage (GTDB taxonomy): Bacteria > Pseudomonadota > Gammaproteobacteria > Burkholderiales > Burkholderiaceae_C > Simplicispira. The sequence goes on from JBQMQB010000137.1 coordinate 5,441, forward strand.
CGCTGCTCATGACCTTGCTGGTCAGCTGGGGCCCTATGCTGCTGCTGATTGGCGTGTGGGTGTACTTCATGCGGCAGATGCAGGGCGGCGGCAAGGGCGGCGCCTTCAGCTTTGGCAAAAGCAAAGCACGCATGATGGACGAAAACAACAACACCATCACCTTTGCCGACGTCGCGGGTTGCGACGAAGCCAAGGAAGAGGTGAAGGAAGTCGTGGACTTCCTGAAAGACCCGCAGCGCTTTCAGAAGCTCGGCGGCCGCATTCCGCGTGGCCTGCTGCTGGTGGGCCCTCCAGGCACCGGTAAAACCTTGCTCGCCAAGTCAATTGCCGGCGAAGCCAAGGTGCCTTTCTTCTCGATCTCCGGCTCTGACTTCGTGGAAATGTTCGTCGGGGTGGGCGCAGCCCGTGTGCGCGACATGTTCGAGAACGCCAAGAAGAACGCACCTTGCATCATCTTCATCGACGAAATTGACGCCGTGGGCCGCCAGCGTGGCGCAGGCCTTGGTGGCGGTAACGATGAGCGTGAGCAGACTTTGAACCAGATGCTCGTCGAGATGGACGGTTTTGAGACGAACCTTGGCGTCATTGTGGTGGCCGCCACCAACCGCCCCGACATCCTGGACGCAGCTCTGCTGCGCCCCGGCCGCTTTGACCGCCAGGTCTACGTGACGCTGCCCGATATTCGCGGCCGCGAGCAGATTTTGAACGTGCACATGCGCAAGATTCCGGTCAGTCAGGACGTGAACCCCGGCGTGATCGCACGCGGCACGCCTGGTATGTCGGGCGCGGACTTGGCCAACCTGTGCAACGAGGCCGCCCTTATGGCAGCCCGTCGCAATGCGCGTGTCGTCGAGATGCAGGATTTCGAAAAGGCCAAGGACAAGATCCTCATGGGCCCTGAGCGCAAGAG
>JBQMQB010000138.1:0-2711 GCA_052172715.1 Giesbergeria sp.
GCTGCCGCTGCACCCGCTGCCGCTACTCCTGTAGCCGACGCAGCTCCCGCCGCCAACCCCGCTCTGGGTAAGAGCGTTTACGGAAAAACCTGTGCCTTGTGTCACGCTGCAGGCGTGGCCGGTGCTCCGAAGCCAGGCGACAAGGCCGACTGGGGTTCGCGCGTCGCGCAAGGTAAGGACACGCTCTATAAGCACGCCATGGAAGGCTTTACCGGCTCCAAGGGCGCGATGCCTGCACGCGGTGCCAATCCCAAGCTGACAGACGAAGAAGTCAAGGCTGCTGTGGATTACATGGCCGACCAGTCGGTCTAAAGGTCGCCACCATGCTGGATGCGCGCACCTGCCCAGGCCTGACGCGGCGGCGCGTCGTCATGGCCCTGCCATTGCTTGGCGCCGCACAACTGGCGCGAGCTGGTGCGCTTGCGAATGCCTCCCCTGCATTGCAGCGCCGTGCACGAGCGCTGATGGGCACGCGTATCGACATGGCGGTGGCCGCAACGGGCACCGTTGCTGCGCCAGACCTTGAGCGCGCCATGGATGCTGCATGGCTCGAAATGGCGCGCCTGTCGCGCATGATGACGCGCTACGACGGTACCAGCGTGGTGAGCGCCATCAACCGCGCAGCGGGCAAGCATGCCGTTGCCGTTCCGCCGGAGATGATGGCGGTGCTGCGCGACGCGCAGGCGCTGTCGGTCGCCACGCAAGGTGCCTTTGACATCACCGTGGGTGCTTTGCGCGCATGGGAGTTTGGTGAGCAGGCACAAGTGCCCGACCCTGCGCTTATCGAAGCCGAACGCAAGTTGGTGGGGTACCGCGGCTTGAGCTTGAACACTGGGGCCGGTACTGCGCAGTTGGCGCGTGCCGGTATGGCACTTGACCTGGGCGGCATTGCCAAGCTGCCCATTCTTTCCGCCGGTATGCAGGTGCTGCATGCACACGGCGTGGACAACGCTTTGATCAATGGGGGTGGCGACGTACTGCTCGCGGGCAACCACCACGGAAAACCGTGGCGTGTGGGTCTGCGCGACCCGCTCGCGCCCGAACGCATGCTGGGCGTGCTGGCGCTGCAAGGTCGGACCATCGTTGCGTCGTCCGGCGACTACGAACGCTTCTTTATGGCCCAGGGCGAACGCCAGCACCACATTCTTGACCCGATGACCGGGCGTCCTACGCACGGACCGCATGGCATCAGCCTTGTGGCTCGCGATGTGTCCCATGTTAACGGCGTAGGCGCCGCCATGATGGTGCTGGGCGGTGAGCGGGCCAAGGCGCTGGTGCAGAAAGATGCATCGGTGCAGGCGCTGATGATGGGCCACGACGGCGTGATCTGGCAAACGTCAGGCATGGAGCGTTTGCTGAAGGTGGCCTGAGCCGTTAGGTTAGGCCTTCGATTGCCGGGTACCGGCCTTCGGGCGGTCTCGGCCTTGCCTTATAGCTGCTGCGCCAGCGCCACGTATTCGGCGACGGGAACTTCTTCCGCGCGCCGCTGTACATCGAAGGTGCCGGCAAAGCCCCGCGCCTCCAGCCAACGACCCAGCGTATGGCGCAAAAGCTTGCGCCGTTGGCTAAAGGCCACCTGCACCAACTCCTCGAAGAGCGACAGCGGCACTGGCGCGGCATCCCGGCGCGGCAGCATGCGCACCACCGCGCTGTCTACGCGCGGGGGTGGGTCGAAGCTGGTCGGCGGCACGAACAGCACATCCTCCATGGCGTAGCGCCATTGCAGCACCACCGAAAGGCGGCCGTAGGCGGCAGTGGACGGGTCTGCCACCATGCGATCGATCACCTCTTTTTGCAGCATGAAATGCTGGTCGGCAATCGCATCCACATGCCCGAGCAAGTGGAAAAGAATGGGCGTGGAGATGTTGTACGGCAGATTGCCGACAACTCTCAATTTCGTAGTTTTGAGCTCTTGTGCAAGTTGTGAAAAATCGACTTTCAGTACATCAGATTCCACTACCCGCAGCTGCGCGTGGTGGCGCAGCCGCGCGGCCAGATCACGGTCCAGTTCGATAACCGTCAAGCGCCCAAGGCGCTCCACCAGAGGCTGCGTTAGCGCCGCCAGCCCTGGGCCGATCTCGACCATGGGCTCGCCTGGCTGGGGCGCAATTGCCGCGACGATGGCATCAATGATCCCCCCGTCGGTCAGGAAGTGCTGGCCAAAACGCTTGCGTGGAAGATGCTTCACTGCGGCACGTCGCGGTATTCGACGTAGGCACGTGCACGTTGTTCACGTGCCCAGGTGGCGTAGGTTTCTTCCATTTTCTTTTGCCGCAGCACCTGACGCGCGGCCTCACGCTGCTCGCGCGGTGAGAGCTGGACCTCGCGGCGCTCGATCAGTTCGATCAGGTGCACACCAAAGCGAGAGACCACCGGTTGGCTGATCTCACCCGGTTTGAGCGTGTCGAGCACCTCTTCAAATTCGGGTACGTAGCGCCCCGGCGTGGACCAGCCTAGATCGCCGCCTTGCTGCGCGCTACCGTCTTTCGAATGCTCGCGTGCGAGCGATTCGAAGCTGGCCAGGCCCGCGGTGATGCGCTTGCGGTAGTCGGCCAGCTGGGCCGCGGCCGCAGCCTCGCTCAGTTGCGGGCCGGTGCGCAGCAAAATGTGGCGGGCGTGGTTTTGCACCACGGCGGCGGCAGCGTTTGCCTGCGTTTTTTCGAGCACCTTGAGCACATGAAAGCCGGCTCCCGAGCGCACTGGGCCGGCAA
>JBQMQB010000138.1:2811-4180 GCA_052172715.1 Giesbergeria sp.
GAAATACCGTCGACCGCGAGTTGGCGGTACATGGCTTCGATACTGACGCTGTTTTGTCGCGCCACGGTCGCTTCGGCCTGGGTCACGGCCAAATCGTCCACGGTGATGCCGGCCTCGCGCGCCAGTTGCAGTTGGACCTTTTCGAAGATGAGGCGCTCAAGCACTTCGCGCGCCATCACATCGCCCTGCGGGATCTGGGCGCCTTCGCCCTGCAGCTGTTTGCGCAGGCGCTCCACGCGGCGGGCGAGCTCGTTGCGTGTGATGGGCTCGGAATTGACCACCGCCACGATGTAGTCGGCCGATTGCGGCTCGGTTGTGGCCGTGCGGGTGGAGGGGGCAGCCATCGCCGTCGCCGGTTGGGCTTTGGCTTTGGGCTGGCGCACGCTCTGTGCACCGGCAGGTGCCGCAAGCGCGCCTGCAAGGCAGGCGAGGCTGAGGACGAGAACACGAGGGTGCATGGGCAGGCCTTGGGAACGTGAGGGCGATGTCTAATCGTAGTTGCTGAAGCGGCTAGGGGCTGGCACGGTATCGCCCAGGGTCCGGTAGCCGGGAATATTTTGTCGCAGGCTGGCCAGCGGGTTGGAGCCCAGGCTCAGCCTCGAAAAGCCGACGAATTCGATCTGGAACAGCAGCCGCGTGTTGGATGTGACAAGGCTGTTTTGCAGCCGCTCAAGCACCACGCGCCCGATCCAGCAGCAGCTGTCGTACTCGAACCCGACCACGGTATCGACCAGTTTGCGGTCGCGCAAACTGTAGTTGAGCCGTCCCACACCATACCAGCGTCCCTCGCGCGGCGCGCGCACGCCCGCTGTGGATAGCGGCTCGGCAGGCGCGGCTCCGCCCCACAGGTCGGACAGTGGCCATTGCCAGCCTACATCGACTTGCTCGCTGGTACCCCGCTGCAGGCGGTAGGCGGCGCTCACCACGTGGAAGGGAGCGGGCTGGTAGCGCGCGGCCACGGTGGAACGGATGGAGCGGCGTGTCTTTGGGTTGAACTGCACCGTGGAGTTGAAGCCCCATTGCGGCGTCCAATTCACCGCGGCGCCCACCATCAGGTCTGAGAGTCGGTCTTGCACCACAGGCTCACCCGGGAGCGTCACCTTCTGGTCCGAAAAGCGCAGGCGCTGGGCAATGCCAAAGCGCGCCGCCTCGGCGCCGGTGTCGGGGTCGAGCAGGCGCGTGGTCACGCCCAAGGTGAGCAGGTGGTTGTCCGCAATGCGGTCCTGGCCGCCGTAGGCGTTCTCGGTGTAAATGGTGGCGAAATTGAAGTCGTTCGCCGCCGTGTCGTACACCGGCAGCAGGTGCTGGTCGCGGTAGGGCGTATAGGTGTAGAAGGCGCGCGGCTCAAGCGTCTGCATGAAGTCGCGGC
>JBQMQB010000138.1:4280-6330 GCA_052172715.1 Giesbergeria sp.
TAAGGCGGCACGATGGGGGCCAGCGGATCCTGCAGCGTCTGCCACTTGAGCGAGCGCAGCATGAGCTGTTGGTCGCTGCCATTCCAGGCGAACAGCGCATCGGCCGGCAGCAAGCGCTGGGCGTTGCTTTGCGCGTCGGTGCGAATGCCACGGCCCAGGTCGCGCCAATAGTTGTCGTCGCTCACCCGGTGCATGTTCAGGCTCACGCCCACTGCGCCCCACGGTGTGCCCAGTGCGGTGTTGTGCTCTAGCGCGTAGCTCCAGCGGGTGCGCTTGCGCAGCCGGTCAGAAGGGAGCACATCACCCAAAACTCGGCCCTGGTAGCCAGGCTCAAGGTAGCGGAACTCGCCACCCAAGCGCACGCCGCGCTTGGCGAGCACAGCGGCCTCGAACGTGGCGTCGCGGTTGGGGGCAATGTTCCAGTAATAGGGCTGCGAATACTCGAAACCGTTGACGCTGTCGAGGCCCACGGTAGGTGGCAGCAGGCCCGATTTGCGCTTGTCCGACAGCGGGAAGCTGATGTAGGGCGCGGGCAATACCGGCACTCCCTGAAACTCAAGCACCGCATTGCGTGCGATGCCCACGTCTTCCACTTTGTCGAGCTCAATCTGCTTGGCGCGCAGGATCCAGTCGGGCCGCCAGGCGGCGAAATCTTCGCGTGTGCAGGTGGTGTAGGTCGCGTCGTGCACCACGGCGCGGTCGCGGTCCAGAAAATCTATGCGCGAAGCCTCGCCGTGCGCGCCGTTGGCCAGAAACTGGTAGCGCGCATCGCTGAAGAAACCCTCGAAGGCGTCCACGTGCAGTTGCAAGGCGCTGCCCTCATACACGTTGCCCGCACGGTTGATGCGCACCTTCCCAGTGGCTGTGGCCAAGTCGTCGGGCACGGTGTATTCCAGCCGATCGGCATGGAGAACGGTATCGCCCCTGCGCAGCTGGGCGGCGCCCTCGACCACGGCGCGCTGGTCGGTCTCGCCCCACAAGCGCTCGCCTGAGACAAAGACCGGCAGCTTTGCACGCGCCGCCTCCGGAACCGTCTCGCTCAGTTGCGGGCTGGCGTGAAGCGGCGGCGCCGGTGCCTCGCCGGCGTCTTGGGCCAGGGCGGCCAGCGGCGCACCGCACAGGGCAAAAGCCACCATGCGCGACCAAGCGGCCGTTGCGCGAACGCGGGTATACGGTATGGGCGGCATTACGCGGGGGTAGAGGGGAAGCGCTGGGTAGTGCGGCAAAAGCGTGGGTCCATCGGGGCTGGCAAGCGCCTGCGCCGGGCAGGCCGGGTTTGTAGAATCGGATTATCCATGAGCCACTCCCCCGACACGCCCAGCGCTGCAGCCGTTGCCTGGCCAGACCCCGCGCGCCAGGCGCAATTCACCCAGTGGCTCGCGCCAATTGTCGCGCGCCACGGCCTGCTGCCCGACACATTGCGCATAGCTTCGGCGGATGCCAGCTTTCGCCGCTACTTGCGCATCGACACCGACCGCGCGGGCGGTACCCTCATCGTCATGGACGCGCCGCCGGGCAAAGAAGACTGCGCGCCGTTCGTCTACGTGCAGGGGCTGATGCAGCAGGCGGGCCTGAACGTGCCGCACATCCTTGACCACGATGCCGCGCACGGCTTCATGCTGCTGACCGACCTGGGTCCGCACACCGTCATTGAGCGCCTCAACCCCGCCAACCCACAGGCCGCTGCCGCTTGGTACCGCCAGGCCACCGACGTGCTGCTGCAATGGCAACTCGCCTCGCGCCCCGGTGTGCTCCCGCCCTACAACGAAGCCCTGTTGCGCCGCGAGCTGGCGCTCTTTCCCGACTGGTACGTGGCGCAGCACCGGCAGACCACGCTGGACGACGCGCAGCACAAAGTGCTGGCGCATGCCTTCGACCTCATCGTGGCCGAGAACCTCTCTGCACCGAGCGTCTACGTGCACCGCGACTTCATGACCAGAAACCTCATGGCGCCACAAGCCGATGGTGACCCGCTGGGTGTGCTCGACTTTCAGGACGCGGTGTACGGCCCCATCACCTACGACATTGCCAGCCTGCTGCGCGACGCCTT
>JBQMQB010000139.1:0-1296 GCA_052172715.1 Giesbergeria sp.
CCTGGGTGAGCGAAGACAACGGCAATGCATCGAGCATTCTGACCAACGGACCACTGAAGCCATCGCGCTGACCACTGCGTACCAAAGCGATTGCAGCAAGCCCGGTAGGCCCCCAGGAGATTTGCGCGCCAAGTGCCAACGCGCCATCTTCCATCAGCTGATGCAAAGGCTCGATACCACCAAACAGCCGCGCACTCGCTTGCACCTCTGCCACTACAGCTTCCTCCAGCAAGGCCACCCTCGGCGTGAACTGCAGCGCCCAGATGCCGAGTGAAGCAGCATCAATGGGCGAGTGACAGTGCGAATGCGGCGGCTGAATGGGAAGCAGTGCGGCCCAATGCCCGTGCATCGGCGACCTCCTGGCATGAAAGAACAGCGACAGGCCTGGGCAATGGCACCGTGATCAGCCTCGGGGGCAGCACATGCGCGAGCTGGCCGGGCATGGCCGACAGTTGCAGGGCGCGATCGAGCGACGCGCCTCGGCGCTTGGGTATGCGCACCTCCAAGTGCCAGCCAGCACCCAGCGCGATCGCAAGGCGCAAGGGAGCAGATGAGGCGTCGCACAAAGCAGTCACTGGCCGAAAGAGAAAGACAGGTGCCTCGCACCCATGCGCCTGCACCTGAAGCCTGCGAATCTGCTCCGGTCGCGCCTGCGGCAGCCAGGACAGAATGGCGCCTGCCGGGTCGGCCTTGATCACTTGCTCAGTCGCCCAGAGGCGATCTGCAGGCGTGGCAGCCTCAATCCACACCAGCTGATCTGCAGAGGCACCGAGCTGCGCAAGAGCTCCAGCGTGCGGCTCCTTCGGTGGGGCTATCAGATACAGACGCCCACGCTCACTGGTCAACTTTGGAATGGCAGGACCGAGCAGCCGCCATTCACAGATGGCGCTCTGTGCCGTAAGCAGCTCCGTCAGGCTGCGCGTAGGCCAACCACCGCCGGGCAGTTCTGCATCCAGTGCTGCAAAACCTGTAGAGACCGTGGTCGGATCTTTACCGCCCAGCTCGGTGCCACGCCACAGAGCCTCGGCCACATGCGCTGGCAGCGATCGGGGCAGCGGGCCGACACGTGGTACGGCGACCTCCTTGTTGGGGAGGTGAACGTCGCCATCGGGCTCAAAAAGAGGTGCGGATACGGTTGTCAAGGGCCTGGATAAATGCTGTATATAAATACAGTATATGACCATCCTTCCAGAATCACTTTGTCTATTTTTTCCGCATTTCAGACGATTTTCCGAGATTGATAGCAGACGATCACGGCCCGGTGCGAGCCGCCCCGCAATAGGCCACCAAAGACTT
>JBQMQB010000139.1:1396-6278 GCA_052172715.1 Giesbergeria sp.
GTGTGGTTGTCGTAGCCGTCGCCGTCGTCTGATTCATCGCAGTCATAAACTTTACGAACAGCGCCTGCATCAGGCCCACGCGGCTTCACATACTTTCGCTGATCTACTTGAAGAAAAGCCCGTATGACCAAGCTTGCCCACGCCAACCCCGCCCCTTCAACCTGGCCGGGGGTAGCCGGCACCGCGCTGCGCGTTGCCTTTGGCGTCATCTGGGCGGTAAGTGCAGCGCTGACATGGACCGCCGACTTTGCCAACCACTACGTCGGCTACCTGCACAACGCGGCCACCGGGCAGCCAGCGTGGTCGGCGTGGTGGTTTCAGATGTGGATCGACATGGTTACGTCGCACGTCGGCTTGTTCGTCTGGAGTACGCGATTGGCCGAAACGGCGCTGGCGCTGGCGCTGCTGCTGGGCTTTGCACGCAAGATCACCTACGTCATCGGCATCTTGTTCAGCCTACTGATCTGGAGCACCGCCGAAGGGTTCAGTGGCCCCTACTCGGTGGGCGCCAGCAACATCGGTGCGGCGATCAGCTATGTGCTGATCTTCGCGGCGTTGATTGTCATCAATCTGCGCGCCGGCCCCAGCCCCTACAGCCTCGACTACCTGATCGAGAGCCGCTGGCCAAGCTGGCGCAAGTTCTCTGAGTGGAACGCCGAGGTCCCGCTGGATCATGTCAACCATTTGTCCTGGCGTGTACAAGGCCCGGCACTGGCCGGCGTATTGCTGCTGGTGGCGTTGCTACTGGCCGGCTTGCACAGCGCGTTGAACGTCAAATCAGCCAGCCCGGACTCCGCCGCTGCAGCGGTATCACCGCTGTCGCTGGCCTCCAGCCAGCCTATCGCCAAGGCCCGCGACGCGCGCCTGCCACCGCTCACACCCGGCGATAGTGTGGAAGTGCGCATCGAATCGAGTGACGACACCGTGGAGATCGCCAGCGGCGTTCAATACCAGGCCTGGACCTTCGGCAAGAGCGTGCCCGGCCCGGTGATCCATGTGCGCCAGGGGCAGACGGTGAACGTGGTGCTTACCAACCGCGGAACGATGCAGCACTCCATCGATTTCCACTCGGCGATCACGCCGCCGAGCCTGCATTACGCAGACATCATGCCGGGCGAATCGATTAGCTTCTCCTTTGTGGCCAAGGTGCCCGGCGCATTCCTGTACCACTGCGGCACCCCACCCGTGCTGCTACATATCGGCAACGGCATGTATGGGGCGATCATCGTGGACCCAGCCACACCGCTGCCGCCGGCCGCCGAAAGCTATGTGCTGGTGCAGGGCGAGTGGTACACGCAGCAGGTGTCGGGCAACTTGATGGCCGGCAACTACGAAAAAATGCAGGCGATGCGTCCGGATGAGGTGGTGTTCAACGGCATCGCATCTCAATACCACCATCATCCGCTTACCGCCAAACCCGGCGACCTGATCCGCCTGTATGTGGTCAACGCCGGCCCCAGCCTGTGGAGCGCGTTCCACGTGATCGGCGCCATCTTCGACCGCGTCTACCCCGGTGGCGATCCGGCGCAGGCGATCTCCGGGGTGTCCACCTACACGGTTGGACCGGGCGAAGGTGCGGTGTTCGACCTGACACTGAATGAGGCGGGCAAGTACCCTTTCGTTGACCATGCAATGGCACATGCAGTGCTGGGCGCCGAGGGCATCTTGTTGGTGTCGACGCCAGGCGAAGCATTGGCTGCACCACCGATCACCAAAACCCCCACTGACGCTACCGCCACCCCAATCGCCCCGCCGACGGCCGCCACCGGTCCCTACAGTTTCGACGCCGCGCGCGCCGCCCCGCTTTACGCCAGCAAGTGCGCTGCCTGCCACCAAGCCACCGGCATGGGCTTAGTCGGCGCCTTTCCGCCACTGAAGGGCAACCCTTCCGTGCTCGATGCCGATCCCACCAAGCAACTCAGTGTGATCTTGCACGGTCTGCAGGGCGAACCCATCAATGGCGTCACCTACGCTAGCCCCATGCCGCCGTTCGCCGACACCTTGAACGATGCCGATATCGCCGACATAGCCAATCACGAGCGCACCTCATGGGGCAACCAAGCCAAACAAGTGACCGCCGAACAGGTCAAGGCAGTGCGTGCAGCTGGGAAGTGAGACAGAACGGGGCTACGCGGTGCACCCATGTATTGCGAGCAACACGCTCGCAAGGCAGATCGCCGCAGCATTCGCTTAGGGCACGCCACCGCAATGGGGGCCTGAGTTAAGCCATCCGGCCCCAAGTTTCGTGCGCTGCCGCATGACATGCATACGAGGCAAGAACGATGCTGCTGACCCGGCCGCGATCCAACGACCGCACATGCGCTTTGTACCGCTCAAGAGCGAAGAGCAGCAATCGCGCCGGATGGTGCATACACGCCACAGGCGCTGAAGCAAAAGCGGCGTGTAGTGCACGGTTTTCAAGTCAGTGTTCTTTCAAATTTTTGTTGCGCAGACGCAGTGCATTGCTGATCACCGATGCAGAACTCAGGCTCATCGCCAACGCAGCGAACATCGGCGACAGCAGCCAGCCAGTGAATGCGTACAGCACACCGGCGGCGAGAGGCACGCCGAATGCGTTGTAGACGAAGGCAAAAGCCAGGTTCTGCTTCATGTTGGCCACCGTCGCCTCAGAAAGCGCCAGCGCAGTTGCGATACCGCGCAGGTCGCCCTTGATCAGCGTGAGCTGGGCGCTGTTCATCGCCACGTCGGTGCCGGTGCCCATGGCGATGCCGATATCGGCCCTGGCAAGCGCTGGAGCGTCGTTGATGCCGTCACCGACCATCGCCACGATGCGACCTTCCGCCTGTAGCTTCTCGACGAGCTTGAGCTTGTCAGCCGGCTTGACTTCGCCATGTACTTCGTCGATGCCCAAGCGCTTGCCCACTGCCTTGGCCGTTGTCAGGCCATCTCCGGTTGCCATCACCACACGCAGGCCTGCATCTCGCAGCGCCTTCAGTGCCTCCGCTGTAGTGACCTTGATGGGGTCGGACACTGCAAGCAGTCCTGCCAACTTGCCGTCAACCGCCAAGTACATCACGCTGGCGCCCTGGCTACGCAATTCTTCGGCTTGGCTGTTCAGCGCGTCGACCTGTATACCAAGCTGATTCATGTGCGCCGTGTTGCCCAATGCCAAGGACTTGTCGTCGACCTTGCCACGCACGCCGATGCCCGATTCGGAATCGAACGCTTCCGGTTTTGACAGCTTCAGGCTCTGCTCCTTAGCTGCCGCAACGATGGCCGCTGCCAGCGGGTGTTCGCTGCCCTGGTCCAGGCTGGCCGCCAGGCGCAGGATTTCCTCCTTGTCGAACCCCTGGGCTGGCACAGCGCGCTCAAAGGTCGGCCGACCTTCGGTGAGCGTACCCGTCTTGTCGACAATCAGGGTGTCCACCTTGCGCAGGTTTTCAATGGCAGCAGCGTCACGAAACAACACGCCGTTCGTCGCACCCTTGCCGGTGGCGACCATGATCGACATCGGCGTGGCCAACCCCAAAGCGCAGGGACAGGCGATGATCAGCACGGACACCGCATTGATCAGTCCGAACACCCAGCTCGATTCAGTTGCAGAGTTGGGTCCGAAGAAGCCCCAGGCGAAGAAGGTCAGCAATGCGATGGAAATCACCGTGACGACGAAGTAGCCCGCCACGACGTCGGCCATGCGCTGCATGGGTGCCCGGGAGCGCTGCGCCTGGGCCACCATCTGCACGATCTGCGACAGCACCGTGGCGGAGCCAACATGTTCGGATTGCATTACCAATGCACCGCTGGTGTTCATCGTGGCACCGATCAGTTTGTCGCCCTGGCGCTTGGTCATAGGCAGCGGCTCACCAGTGAGCATCGATTCGTCGACTGCACTGCTGCCCTCGACCACAACGCCGTCGACCGGCACCTTCTCGCCGGGGCGTACGCGCAGCCGATCGCCTTCATGAACATGTGACAACGGCACGTCCTCTTCCGTGCCATCCGCATTGATTCGACGTGCGGTCTTGGGCGCAAGACCGAGCAGCGACTTGATCGCGGCCGACGTCTGCGAGCGTGCCTTCAGTTCCAGGATCTGGCCAAACAGGGTCAGCGAGATGATCGCAGCGGCGGCCTCGAAATACACCGACACGTGCCCGTCTATGACGAAGGCAGCCGGAAAGACCTGCGGCGCCACGGTGGCGACGACGCTGTAGACGAAGGCCACGCCAGTGCCCAAGCCGATCAGCGTCCACATGTTGGGGCTGCGGTTGATCACAGACTGCGCGCCGCGCTTGTAGAAAGGCCAGCCGGCCCATAACGCAACCGGTAGGGTCAGGCCGAACTCGACCCAGTTCTGGCCAACGCTCCCGAACAGGCCATCGAGCCAAGTGGTCGCATGCCCCACCATGGCCAGCGTGACCACCACCACAGTGAAAGGCAAGGTCCACCAGAAGCGGCGTTTGAAGTCGGCAAGTTCGGGGTTCTCGTCATCGTCCAGCGCTGGCATTACCGGTTCAAGCGTCATGCCGCATATTGGGCAGTTGCCCGGGTGGTCCTGGCGGATCTCTGGGTGCATCGGGCAGGTGTAGATAGTGCCCGGCTTCGCAGTCTCGGTTGGCGATGGTGAAGATGGCGTCGCCGGTTCTTCCGTGCCCGTGTACTTCTCGGGCGATGCCGCAAACTTCGACTTGCACTTGGCGCTGCAGAAGTAGAAGGAGTGGCTGTCGTGCTCAAGGTGGTGCTGCGATGCCGTCGTCACGGTCATGCCGCACACAGGGTCTTTCAACGAACTGTCGGCGTTCAACCCGGACCTGCTCCCTTTTTGACCGTAGTCTGTTTGGCGCTTGTCGCCTTGTCCTGAGGACATTTCCATCGTGTTGCTCCTGTTCTGGTTCCGCGGGCCGCCTCGAGCAGGATCGTGACA
>JBQMQB010000140.1:0-6258 GCA_052172715.1 Giesbergeria sp.
TGGTGCACGCCGTGACTACGGCCAGATTCGGCCCCTTAAAGCCAAAGCGCATGGAGACATGCCCAGCCACCATATTGATAATGGAAGCGGGTACGAAAAACGGGGTGATACGCCGTGGACCACGGGCTTCGAGTTCGGCATGGGTGTTCTCGATCAGCGGCAAGCCGCCAATACCCGAGCCGATCACACAGGCGATGCGGGTGGCCAACTCGTCGTCCAGCGCCTCGCCCACCGGCAAACCGGCGTCTGCCACCGCTTGAGCGGCGGCGGCGATGCCGAAATGGATAAACGAATCCATGCCCCGAGCATCTTTGGCGCTGAGGTAGGACTCAAGGTCTAACCCCCGCACTTCGCCAGCAATCTTGCAGGCGAAGTTGGACGCATCAAACTTGCTGATGCGGCCGATGCCGGATTTTCCGGCCAGGAGGTTGGCCCAGGCATCTGTCACCGTATTTCCCACGGGACAGACGCAACCCAGGCCGGTCACGACGACGCGACGACGGCTCATGCAAAAACCTTGTACTTGAATCGCTCAACGCAGCGCAGCGCGCCGATCAAGCTTTCGGGTGGGACGTGGCGTAGTCAATGGCGTTTTGCACCGTGGTGATCTTCTCGGCATCTTCGTCGGGAATCTCGATGCCAAATTCGTCTTCCAGTGCCATCACCAGTTCGACCGTGTCGAGCGAGTCGGCACCGAGGTCGGCCACGAAAGCCTTTTCACTGGTGACTTGGGACTCTTCAACGCCAAGTTGCTCGGCAATGATTTTTTTGACACGTGCTTCAATATCGCTCATGGTTTCACTCTGGGTGTTGGTAGATTGATCGGGGATTCTAGCCGGTTCATTCGCACACCCAGACACAGTTTATTGTGTCGTCAATATGTGCTAACTTTCGGCAATTACATGTACATGCCGCCATTGACGTGCAATTCTTGCCCCGTCACATAACCGGCCTGCGGCGAGGCAAGGTAGGCAACGGCGTGCGCGATGTCGGTGGGCCTGCCGAGGTGCCCCAGCGGGATCTGCTCAAGCAGTGCTTTTTGCTGCGCTTCGGGCAGGCCTGCAGTCATGTCGGTGTCGATAAAACCTGGTGCCACGCAGTTGACCGTGATGCCGCGGCTGCCGAGTTCGCGCGCCAAGGAGCGCGTCATACCCGCCACCCCGGCCTTGGCTGCCGCGTAGTTGGCCTGACCGGCATTGCCCGAAGCACCCACCACGCTGGTGATACTGATGATGCGACCAAACCGCTGCTTCATCATGGGGCGTATGGCGGCGCGGCTGACGCGAAAAACTGCGCTGAGATTGGTTCCAAGTACGGCGTCCCAGTCGTCGTCCTTCATGCGCATGGCCAGTTGGTCGCGCGTGATGCCAGCGTTGTTCACCAGTACTTGCAAGCCGCCTTGCTGCTTGACGATCGCGTCGATGAGCGCGTCCACCGCCGACGCGTTGTTCACGTCGAGCGCAGCACCGCGGCAGCCGGGATAGGCAGAAAGCGTCGTATCAATACGCTGGGCCCCCTCCTCCGTGGTCGCCGTCCCCACGACTTGGTAGCCGCGCGTTGCCAATTCCAGCGCAATGGCAGCACCAATGCCGCGCGAGGCGCCCGTGACCAGCGCCACAGGCGCCTTCTTGTCTTGTGCATCGCTCATGCCAGCAGCTCCTTAACCTGGGTGAGGGAATCGGGGTCGTACAGTGCCGCCCCTACGAGTTCAGAGTCGATGCGGCGTACCAGGCCAGCCAGCACCTTGCCGGGACCACATTCGACAATGTGCGTGGCCCCCATGGCCTTGAGCCGTTGCACGCATTCGACCCAACGTACGGGGCCAAAGGCCTGGCGGTAGAGCGCGTCGCGGATCGCGTCGACATCAGCTTGCACCGCCACATCAATATTGTTGAGCACGGGAATCTGCGGCGCGGCCAGGCTCGTGGCCGCCAGCGCCGTGCGCAGCTTCTCGGCGGCGGGGAGCATCAGGCTGGAATGAAAAGGCGCGGACACTGGCAACGCCAGCGTGCGCTTGGCACCCGCCGCCTTCAGCGCCTCGCAGGCGCGCTCGACGGCGCCCTTGCTGCCGGCGATCACCGTCTGCGACGGGTCGTTGAAATTCACCGCCTCGACGACCTCATGGCTATTTTGGCCACTATCGCCTGTCACATCAGCGCATACAGCTATGACGCTCGAAGCATCCAACCCCAAGATAGCGGCCATGGCACCGGTGCCGACGGGTACGGCCTCCTGCATCGCGGCGGCGCGCAAACGCACCAACGGCGTGGCCTGGGCCAGCGTGAGCACGCCCGCCGCGACCAAAGCAGAGTATTCGCCCAGCGAATGACCGGCCACTGCCATAGGAAGTGCGCCGCCCTCGGCGCGCCAAACGCGCCATGCCGCCACGCCCGCCACCAGCATCACTGGCTGGGTGTTGGTGGTGAGGGCCAGCGCTTCCTTGGGGCCTTCTTTGATCAGCTTGCCCAGGTCTTCGCCCAGCGCATCTGAGGCTTCAGCCAGCGCGCCGCTCACGGCAGGATGGTCACCCCAGGCGTCGAGCATGCCGACAGCCTGCGATCCTTGGCCAGGGAAGACAAATGCAAAAGAATTCATATCGAAATATTAGCAAAAACAGGCTGCAACGCTTACTGATAAAGCGCTATAAGCTACATTTTTAAGAGCACTGAACCCCACGTAAAGCCGCCGCCCACGCCTTCGAGCAGCACCGTTTGACCGCGCTGCACCTGGCCCGAGCGCACCGCGTGGTCGAGCGCCAGCGGGATCGACGCAGCCGAGGTGTTGCCATGCTGGTCCACGGTGACAATCACCTTTTCCATTGGCACCTTGAGCTTGCGTGCCGTGCTTTGCATGATGCGGATATTGGCCTGGTGGGGAATCATCCAGTCGATGGCTCCGGAGTCCAGCCCTGCCTTCTCCAAGGTAGCGCGTGCCGATTTCTCTAGCAAACCCACCGCCAGTTTGAACACCGCCTGGCCGTCCATTTTCAGGAACGGGTCGCCGCTGGCCACGCCGCCCGAGACATGGCCGGGCACGCACAGGATGCCGACGTGCTTGCCATCGGCATGCAGGTCGCAGGCCAGGATGCCGGGCTCCTCTGAGGCTTCAAGCACCACGGCGCCAGCGCCGTCGCCAAACAGCACGCAGGTGGTGCGGTCGCGGAAATCGAGCAGGCGGCTGAAAATTTCGGAGCCGACCACCAGCGCGCAGCGCGCGCTGCCTGCACGGATCATGGCGTCGGCCACCGTCAAACCGTAGACAAAGCCGCTGCACACCGCTTGCACATCGAACGCCGGGCAACCATTGGCGCCGAGTTTGTTCTGCAGGATGCAGGCCGTCGAGGGAAACACCATGTCTGGCGTTGACGTGGCGACAATGATCAGGTCGATCTCGCTCGCGTCGCGCCCGGCGGCCTTGAGCGCATGGCGGGCGGCGTCAAGTGCCATATCGCTGCACAGCACCTCATCGGCTGCGAAATGGCGGGCGCAAATACCGGTGCGCTCGACGATCCACTGGTCGGAGGTTTCGACGCCGCCTGCCGCGAGCTCGGCGACCAGATCGGCATTGGTGACGCGGCGCGGGGGCAGGTGGCTGCCAGTGCCGGTAATACGGGAGTAAAGAGTCATCGGGCAGGGGCTGGTGCCGCAGCATCGTCACCGTGCGCGGCGTCGGCCTGCATCAGCAGGGGCGCGGCACTGTCGATGCGCTGGCGAACACGGTCCAGAAGGTTGTTGCGGGCTGCATCATACGCGCGGGCCAGCGCCAGTTCGAAGGCCAGTTCATCGGCCGAACCATGGCTTTTGAACACCAGGCCGCGCAGCCCCAGCAAGGCAGCTCCGTTGTAGCGACGGTAGTCCATGCGCTTCATCAGCGCGGCCAGCACCGGGTAGGCAATGAGCGCCGCCATTTTGGTGAACACATTGCGCTTGAACTCCCGCTTGAGGCCGCCCACGACCATGCTCGCCACGCCTTCGCTCGCTTTGAGCGCGACGTTACCGACGAAGCCATCGCACACCACGATGTCCACCGTACCCTTGAAGATGTCGTTGCCCTCGACGTTGCCAAAGAAATTGATGGTACCGGCGGCGCCGGCAGCGCGCAGCAGCTCGCCCGCGCGCTTGATGACCTCGCTGCCTTTGATGGCTTCTTCGCCAATGTTGAGCAAGCCAACTGTGGGCTGCGCCGAGCCACCCAACGCCGCCACCAGCGCAGAGCCCATGACGGCGAACTGCAGCAGGTGCTCGGCCGAGCAATCCACATTGGCACCCAGGTCCAGCACCGTGGTGGCGCCGCCCTTGTCATTGGGCAATTGCGAAGCAATGGCCGGCCGGTCGATGCCGTCGAGCGTCTTGAGCAAGTAGCGCGCAATCGCCATCAGCGCGCCGGTGTTCCCGGCCGACACAGCAGCAGCAGCAGCGCCGTCTTTGACCTGCTGAATGGCCACGCGCATGGACGAATCCTTCTTGCGCCGCAGGGCCACCTCCACCGGGTCGTCCATGGCGACCACCTCGCTCGCAGGCACAACGCTGGCGCGCTCATGCGAAAAACCGGCCAGCGCGTCGGGCAAGCCCACCAGCAGCAGGCGCGCATCCGCGTGCGAATCGAGGAAGCGGCGGCAGGCCACCAAGGTAACGCGGGGGCCATGGTCGCCCCCCATGCAATCGACTGCCAGTATGGTCATGGAACGGTGCGGCAAAGCTGCGTGTGCAGCAAAAGATGGGTGGCAAAAACAAAGGCCTGTGCTACAAAATTTGTAGTACAGGCCTCAGTTCAGCGCCGGTGCGCCAGAAAATCAGGCTTCAGACTTGTTCTTCAGCACCTGACGGCCACGGTAGAAACCGTTGGGGCTGATGTGGTGGCGCAGATGCACTTCGCCCGTGGTGGGCTCAAGCGCAATACCGGGCACGTTCAACGCATTGTGCGAACGGTGCATGCCGCGCTTGGAAGGGGATTTTTTGTTTTGTTGAACAGCCATGGTCGGCTCCTGGTACTGAATAGGTTGGTAAAAAACGCGATTGACCCATCCAAGAAACACCAGGGGGATTCGCGCGAAGCCCACGATTATAACGCAGGTCGGCTACTTCTTGTCCTTGCCGATGCGAAGGCTCGCCAGCGCAGCAAACGGATTGGGCCGCTCGGCGCTGGCCGCCTCGAAGTCGTCGTCGCTGGAACTCATGGGCACGTGCGCAGGGCAGACCTCGTGGCGCGGCACCACGGGCAGGACCATAAGCAACTCGTCTTCAATCAGCTCGTGCAGCGAAAACTCGCGGCTGAGCGCCAGCAGATCTTCTTCTGCCTCATCGTCCAGCGCCTCAGCCGTGGCCTCATCGGGGACAAAGCGAAACCAACGGTCCACATCCAGCGGCACGTCCACCGGCGCCAGGCACCGCTGGCACTGCATCGGAAAGGTGGCGTGCACCGTGAGGTGCAGCCAGAGTTGCGGAGCGTCCACGTCTGAAACGGCAGGACGCAGTTCGCCCTGCGCCTTCCAGTCCACGCGCAGGTCTGGGTGTAGCCCCTTGGCCTCCTGGGCCAAGCGTTCGTAAGTAAGCAGAGACTCGTGCCCTGCCAGATGCGCGGATGCCAGCACAAAGGCCTTCACATCGAGTCGGTCGGGGGAGTATTCCTTGGTCATGCGCGCAGTGTAAGAGAATCATGCAATGCTTGACACCGCTTCGCAAACTTCCCCCAAAAACACAGCGCAACCCCCTTCTGGCGGTCGGCCGCTGGTGCTCGGTTCTACCTCGCGCTACCGCCGCGAACTGCTTGACCGCCTGCGCCTACCCTTCACCGTTGCCGCGCCCGCCACCGACGAGACCGCCCTGCCCAACGAGACACCGCGCGCCCTGGCGTTGCGCCTGGCGCTGGCAAAGGCGCACGCGGTGGCTGCGTTGTACCCGCAGGCCATCGTCATCGGCTCTGACCAGGTGGCCGACCTCGCCGGCGAACCGCTGGGCAAGCCTGGAGACCATGACCGCGCCAGCGCGCAACTGCGCCGCATGAGCGGAAGAACGGTGGTATTCCAGACCGCCGTCGCCGTGGTCTGCGCCGCCACCGGCTTCGAGGAGGTCGACCTGGCGCCCGTAGAAGTGCGCTTTCGCACGCTCACTGACGCCGAAATTGAACGCTACCTGCACGCCGAACAGCCTTACGACTGCGCGGGCAGTGCCAAAAGCGAAGGCCTGGGCATCGCCCTGCTCGAGGCCATTGTCAGCGACGACCCTACCGCCTTGGTGGGCCTGCCGCTGATCCGCACCT
>JBQMQB010000141.1:0-2709 GCA_052172715.1 Giesbergeria sp.
CCGCCCAGGGCCGAGTCGCCCCCGGTCGCCAGCACTTCAAATACGCCCTTGGTCAGTCGGAGAATCGAAATATCGAAGGTGCCGCCGCCCAGGTCGTACACCGCGTACACGCCTTCGCTGGCGTTGTCGAGACCGTAGGCAATGGCGGCTGCAGTGGGTTCGTTGATGAGGCGCAGCACATCGATGCCTGCCAGGCGCGCTGCGTCTTTGGTGGCCTGGCGCTGTGCGTCGTCGAAATAGGCGGGCACGGTGATGACGGCGCCATAGACGTCGTCGTCGAAGCTGTCTTGCGCTCGCTGGCGCAGTGTGGCAAGAATTTCCGCGCTTACCTCCACCGGCGACTTGGCGCCTTGCGCCGTGGCAATGCGCAGCATGCCAGAGGGATGGCCTAAGGACTCAAGCTCGTCTTCATGTTCGAGCGCATACGGCAGTTTGTCCGCCGCCGCAATGTCGCCGCGGCTGCGCCCCATGAACCGCTTGACCGAGGTAATGGTGTTGGCAGCGTCCTGCAGCAGGAACGGCATGGCGCCATAGCCAATCTGCCGCCCGCCCTCTTCGGGGTAGCGCACGATGGAGGGCAGCAGCACCCGACCTTGCGGGTCGGGCAGGCATTCGGCAACGCCACTGCGCACGGCCGCCACCAACGAATGCGTGGTGCCAAGATCAATGCCCACGGCAACGCGCCGCTGGTGGGGGTTGGGGGACTGGCCGGGTTCGGAAATCTGCAGCAGCGCCATGGAATCCTGTTCTTATGGTGGCCGGCACGCCAATTAAGGTCGCGCGCCAGGCAATCGTCTATTGTCCCAGTTGCTCGGCGCGCTGCTCGACGCTGTCTGCAAAACGCGCAAGGAACATGAGGGCTCTGACCTCGCACGCCGCCGCAGCCAGGTCATTGGCTTCGTCGATAACCTGCGCGCAGCGCGCAAAAGTACCCTCCTGTGCCGACCGTACGCTGCTGCGCAGCGCATCAACTTCCTGCACAGTGGCGGCATCGTCCAGCGCCTCGCGCCATTCCATTTGCTGCATCAGGAATGCGGCGGGCATGGCGGTGTTGTCCTCAGCGCGCACTGGCGCACCACCCAACTCACAGAGGTAAGCAGCGCGGGCGAGCGGATTTTTGAGCCGCTTGTACGCCTCGTTGATACGCACCGACCACTGCATGGCCACGCGCTGCGCCGCAGCGCCCTGCGCAGCGAAACGGTCGGGGTGCGCTTGGCGCTGCAGCTCTTTCCAGCGGACATCCAGTTGCGCCGCGTCCTGCGCAAAGCAGCGCGGGATGCCAAAGAGCTCAAAGTCGTCGGATTGCAGGTTCATGACGGATGTTTGGTCATTCGCGACAATGCTATGCGCGACAGACCAAGGTAAAAACTGGCACGCCCTGAAGCCAGCAGGCGCCGCGCAAGGGCCGCCCCGCAGCACTGGTGGCGTCTCCCTTCCCGCTTGGCGCAGCCATGCGAGAGAAGGCGGAAGGCGCGAAGCGCCTCAGGGGGACGATCGCTTTAAACCCTGAAGCTCTCGCCGCAGCCGCAGCGGTCGCGTTCGTTGGGGTTGCTGAATTTAAAGCCTTCGTTCAGGCCTTCGCGCACGAAATCAAGCTCGGTGCCGTCCAGATAGGCAAGGCTCTTGGGGTCGATGAGCAGCTTGACGCCGTGGTTCTCAAACACCACATCTTCAGGTGCTGCTTCGTCTACGTATTCAAGCTGGTAGGCCAGGCCCGAACAGCCGCTGGTCTTCACGCCCAGGCGCACGCCCAGCCCTTTGCCGCGCCGCTCCATGTAGCGGCTCACGTGGCGGGCCGCTGCTTCAGTCAGGGTAATGGCCATCGCGTCCTCAGACATTGGCAGGCGCTGCCGCGCCATGGCGGGATTTGTAGTCGCTCACTGCAGCCTTGATCGCGTCTTCGGCCAAGATGGAGCAATGGATTTTTACCGGCGGCAGGGCAAGCTCTTCGGCAATCTCGCTGTTCTTCAGCGCTGCCGCTTCGTCCAGCGTCTTGCCCTTGACCCATTCGGTGACAAGCGACGACGAGGCAATGGCAGAGCCACAGCCGTAGGTCTTGAAGCGCGCGTCTTCAATCACGCCGGTGGCGGCATTCACCTTGATTTGCAGCTTCATCACGTCGCCACATGCCGGGGCGCCGACCATGCCAGTGCCCACTGATTCATCGCCCTTTTCAAAAGAGCCGACGTTGCGTGGGTTTTCGTAGTGGTCAATCACTTTTTCGGAATAAGCCATGGTGTGCTCCTTGAAACAGATACGTTAGTGGGCAGCCCACTGGATGGCGCTGATGTCAACGCCGTCCTGGTACATCTCCCACAGCGGGCTGAGCTCGCGCAGGCGGGCGACGTTCTCGCGGATGGTGGAGATCGCGTAGTCGATCTCTTCTTCGGTGGTGAACCGGCCAATGGTCATGCGCAGGCTGCTGTGCGCCAGCTCATCGCTGCGGCCAAGTGCGCGCAGAACGTAGCTGGGCTCCAGGCTGGCCGAAGTGCAGGCCGAACCCGAGGACACAGCCAAGCCCTTGATGCCCATGATGAGCGACTCACCTTCGACGTAGTTGAAGCTGATGTTCAGGTTTTGCGGCACGCGCTGTTCAAGGCTGCCGTTGATGAACACCTGCTCAATGTCTTTAAGGCCGTCGAGCAGGCGTTTTTGCAGCGCGCGGGCACTTGCGTTCACCTCGTTCATTTCGAGCTTGATGATGCGAAA
>JBQMQB010000141.1:2809-6254 GCA_052172715.1 Giesbergeria sp.
GCAGCGCGCGGGCACTTGCGTTCACCTCGTTCATTTCGAGCTTGATGATGCGAAACGCCTCGCCCATACCGACGATTTGGTGCGTGGGCAACGTGCCCGAGCGCATGCCGCGTTCGTGGCCACCGCCGTGTATTTGCGCTTCCAGGCGCACGCGCGGTTTGCGGCGCACGTACAGAGCCCCCACACCCTTGGGGCCGTAGGTTTTGTGCGCAGTCATGCTCATCAGGTCGATGGGCAGCTTCTTCATGTCGATCTCGACCCGCCCCGTGGCCTGCGCTGCATCCACGTGCAGCAGCGTCCCGTTCTCGCGGCAGATATTGCCAATGGCAACGACATCCTGAATCACGCCGATTTCGTTGTTCACGAACAGCACGCTGACCAGCACAGTGTCGGGGCGCAGCGCCGCCTTGAAGGCTTCCAGGTTGACAAGGCCGTCTTCCTGCACGTCAAGGTAGGTCACCTCAAAGCCTTGGCGCTCCAGCTCACGCATGGTGTCCAGCACCGCTTTGTGCTCGGTTTTCCAGGTAATGAGGTGCTTGCCCTTGCCTTTGTAGAACTGTGCTGCGCCCTTGAGGGCCAGGTTGGTGGATTCGGTTGCGCCACTCGTCCAGACGATTTCGCGCGGGTCCGCGCCAATCAAATCGGCCACTTGGCCACGGGCGCGTTCTACCGCTTCTTCAGCTTCCCAGCCCCAGGCATGGCTGCGCGAGGCGGCGTTGCCAAAATGCTCACGCAGCCAGGGGATCATGGCGTCTACCACGCGTGGATCCACCGGGGTGGTGGCGCCGTAATCAAGATAAATCGGGAACTGCGGTGTCATGTCCATGGCTGGCTCGGTCGGGTGATGCCGGCTGGCAAATGCAAAAGTAAAACGAAAGTTAGCCTTGGAGCTTGCAGCAAAAAGCTGGCACACGCCTTGCAGCGTGCTGCCACCCGTTCTGCAGCAGGGTCTTCAGGACTTGGCGAACGCGTTGCCCAGCGCAAAAACCGAATTGGGCGCGTTGATACGAATGGGCTTGATCACCGGCTGCGTCGAAATGGCACGCCGCACTGCCGGCTTGTCCTCGATTTGCAGGCCCTTGGCGAGCTGTTCGTCCACCAGTTTTTGCAGGCTGACAGAAGCCAGAAAATCCACCATACGCTGGTTCAGCGTGGCCCACAGGTCGTGCGTCATGCACCGACCGGCTTCGCCCAGGCAGTTTTCCTTACCGCCGCACTGGGTGGCGTCCATAGGTTCGTCCACCGACACGATGATGTCGGCGACGGTAATTTCCGACGCATTGCGCGCCAGGGTGTAGCCGCCGCCGGGGCCACGGGTGGATTCCACCAACTCGTGGCGACGCAGCTTGCCAAAGAGTTGCTCCAGGTACGAGAGGGAAATTCGCTGGCGCTGGCTGATGGCGGCCAAGGTGACCGGGCCATTGCCCTGGCGCAGAGCCAAATCAATCATCGCGGTGACCGCAAAACGGCCTTTGGTGGTGAGACGCATCGCAAGCTCCTTCAAGTCTGTGAGACCCGACCAGCAACGCACTGCCCGTGGACCCAATGTTCTTCGTAATCAATGCCTTGGCGCAACACCTCGGCTGTGCAGTCGATCACGAAGAAAGACCAACTGTTTTGTAGGACTATAACACAAAGGCGGAATGAATTCGTCGGATATTAAAACCGAACAGTCGCAATCAAGTCATGCCCGTCTAAAACCCCCTTCATGCTGCCGGAAACGGCACCAGGTTGTCGCCCCCATGGGCGCCAAACGCTTGGTCTTTAAGCTGTGCAAGCTGGTCCCGCACCCGCGCAGCCTGCTCGAACTCCAGGTTGCGTGCATGTTCCAGCATCTGCTTTTCCAGCCGCTTGATCTCACGGGCGATGTCTTTCTCGCTCATGTCTTCAATGCGCGCCCGCGCCATTGCACCTTGCGCCAGGCGGTCGGCCTCTTTGCCGGCCTTCTCGCTGTAGACCCCGTCAATCAGGTCACGCACCTGCTTGACGATGCTGCGCGGGGTAATGCCGCGCTCCAGGTTGTGCGCCACCTGCTTTTCGCGACGGCGCTGCGTCTCCCCAATGGCCAACGCCATGGAATCGGTCACGCGGTCGGCGTACAGGATGGCGGTGCCCGCCACATTGCGCGCAGCCCGGCCAATGGTCTGGATCAGGCTGCGCTCGGAGCGCAGGAACCCTTCCTTGTCGGCATCCAAAATGGCGACAAGCGACACCTCGGGAATGTCCAAGCCTTCGCGCAACAGGTTGATGCCCACCAGCACGTCAAACGCGCCCAAGCGCAGGTCGCGGATGATTTCTACCCGCTCAACCGTGTCGATGTCCGAGTGCAGGTAGCGCACCTTCACGCCGTTGTCGCTCAAATAGTCGGTCAACTGCTCGGCCATGCGCTTGGTGAGTGTGGTGATCAGCACGCGCTCGTTCCTGTCGGCCCGGATGCGAATTTCCTGCAGCACGTCGTCCACCTGGTTGGTGGCGGGGCGCACTTGCACCTCAGGGTCCACCAAGCCAGTCGGGCGCACCAACTGCTCCACCACCTGCCCTGCGTGCTCTTTTTCGTAATTGGCGGGCGTGGCAGACACGAAAATCGCTTGGCGCATGCGGCGTTCGAACTCCTCGAACTTGAGCGGTCTGTTGTCCAACGCGCTGGGGAGGCGAAAGCCGTATTCCACCAGCGTGGTCTTGCGCGAGCGGTCGCCGTTGTACATGGCGTTGAGCTGGCCAATCATCTGGTGGCTCTCGTCCAGAAACATCAGCGCGTCGGGTGGCATGTAATCGGTGAGCGTGCTCGGCGGGTCGCCCGGCTTGGAGCCCGAGAGGTGGCGCGAGTAGTTCTCAATGCCTTTGCAGTGCCCTACTTCGCTCAGCATTTCCAGGTCAAAGCGCGTGCGCTGCTCCAGCCGCTGGGCTTCGACCAACTTGCCATTGGCGACAAATTCTTTCAACCGATCCGCGAGTTCGACCTTGATGGCTTCCACCGCCAGCAGCACCTGGTCGCGCGGCGTGACGTAGTGGCTGCTCGGGTACACCGTGAAGCGCGGAATATTCTGGCGCACACGGCCGGTGAGTGGGTCGAACAGTTGCAGGCTCTCGACCTCATCGTCAAACAACTCAATGCGAATGGCCAGCTCCGAGTGCTCGGCCGGGAACACGTCAATCGTGTCGCCCCGCACGCGGAACGTGCCGCGCGAAAAATCGGTGTCGTTGCGCTGGTACTGCATGCGCACCAATTGGGCGATGGCATCGCGCTGACCCAGCTTGTCGCCAGTTCGAAGCGTCATCACCATGCGGTGGTAACTCTCGGGGTTGCCGATACCGTAGATGGCCGAGACAGTGGCGACGATGATGACGTCGCGCCGCTCCAGAATGCTTTTGGTGCACGAGAGCCGCATCTGCTCGATGTGCTCGTTGATGGCGCTGTCTTTCTCAATGAACAGGTCGCGCTGCG
>JBQMQB010000142.1:0-6243 GCA_052172715.1 Giesbergeria sp.
CCAGCCGCACCAGGTTGCCCAGGTGCAGGTCGCCATGGCCCTCGCGCACATGGCCAGCGGCCTGGCGCTCTGCCCACCACCCATCCAGCCCAACAAACACCGAGCGCAGTGCCTGCAGCCGGGGCACATCGGCGCTGCCCAGCAAGGGTGCCAGGGTGTCAAACACGTCGCCAATAGTCTGTGCCACTTGCGCGGCGCTGCCCCATGCACTGCCTGCAGCAGCCACCGGGCAGGCGGCATGAAAGTGCGCCAGTTGCTGTGCAAACTGCGCTACCTCGGCGCCCTGCAACGCACCATGGCGCACCAAGGCATCGGCCTCGCTGCCGGTGGCGAAGCGGCGCATGTGCACCACCCAGTCGATGGCGCTGTCCGCAGCCTCACCCGGCGCGCCAAGGCGCGGCGCCTGCACGCTGCCCAGCACAGGCAGCACTTCCACGTACAGCGAGGGCGCCAGCCGCTGGTTCAGGCGGAGTTCCTCTTCGCAAAAGCGGCGGCGCGCGGCCACGCTGCTGAAATCAGCAAAGGGCAAGCACACCGGCTTCTTGAGCTTGTAGGCATGTCCGGGCGTGAGCAGGAGGTGCGAGATATGGGTTTGCACATGCTCCACGGGCGCAGCGCCTTGCTGGTGCAGCATCAGCACCAGGCTTTTCACCAAAGCGTCATCGGCATGATCTTCAAAGGTCAAATCGACTCCAAACGATTGCCAGTAAATCGCCAGCAGCTATCAAAATTAAGTCCTTCCGATCGAATCGGCTCGGCAGAGTGTCCACGAAGTTCGCACGGAGCCGGGCCGGCCGCGCGCCATGCGGGTCGCGGGTGCGGCGCCGCCACCACCTATCGCAGGGTGCACCTTTTTGGGGAGCCATTCCGCTTGCAGTCGGCGTTCTGCGCCAAGCGCCAGGCAATAGCGACCCGTTCGATACAGCCGCAATGCACTGCCCGAAGCGAGGCAAAGAAGCATCAAACATACATCTTGCGCTACATCAAACGTAGCACGCTATCGCACCACAGCGCCAACTCCCAACGCAACAACCTAGGGAAAACCTTGAGACCTAGGACAAACCCGATGCCTACACTGAGTCTGCCCTTCCCCACAGGGCATACATGCACCCCCACGGTGCAGCACACAAAAAGGAGACAAGCTGATGGACATGCACCGCAGACAGTTCTTCCGCGTCAGTACAGCAGGACTGGTTGGATCCAGTCTGGTCGCAATGGGCTTTTCACCCGCCGCCGCCCTTGCTGAAACCCGCGCCTTCAAACTTGCCAGCGCCACCGTCTCGCGCAGCACCTGCCCGTACTGCTCTGTCAGTTGCGGCATGCTGATCTACAAACTTGGTGACAACTCCAAGAATGCCAAGGAGCATGTCATCCACGTTGAGGGCGACCCCGACAACCCAGTCAGCCGCGGCTCGCTGTGCCCTAAGGGCGCGGGTGTTATGGACATGATCAACTCCCCCGGCCGGGTCAAGTACCCTGCCGTGCGCCAAGCTGGCAGCAAGGAATGGAAGCGCATCAGCTGGGACGACGCACTGACCCGCATCGCCAAGCACATGAAGGCCGATCGCGACGCCAACTTTGTCGAGAAGAATGCCGCTGGCACCACAGTGAACCGCTGGACCACCACCGGTTTCCTGATGTGCAGCTCGTCCTCAAACGAGTCTAGCTATCTGACAGTCAAGGTCGCACGCGGCCTTGGAATGGTAGGGATAGATACACAAGCACGCGTTTGACACGCACCGACGGTGTCCAGTCTGGGCCCGACTTTCGGTCGCGGAGCGATGACCAACTCATGGACCGACATTAAAAATGCCGATCTGATTGTTGTGATGGGCGGCAATGCCGCAGAAGCCCATCCGGTTGGTTTCAAATGGGTGGTAGAGGCCATGCAAAAACGCAAGGCCAAGCTGATTTCCGTGGACCCGCGGTTCAACCGCACGTCTTCGATGGCCGATATGTATGCGCCGCTTCGCAACGGCACCGACATCGCCTTCCTGGGCGGCGTCATCAACTGGCTGATCAGCAACGACAAGATCCACCACGATTACGTCAAGTTCAACACCGACGCCACCTTCCTGATGAAGCCGGGCTACAAGTTCGACAATGGCTTCTTCACCGGCTACGACGAAGCCACGCGCAAGTACGACAAATCCACCTGGGGCTACCAGCTGGACGAGAACGGCTACATCAAGGTAGACGACACGCTGCAAGACCCCTTGTGCGTGTACCAGCAGCTCAAGAAGCACTACAGCCGCTACACGCCAGAGATGGTCAAGAAGATCTGCGGCACGCCGCAGGACAAATTCTTGAAAATCTGCGCCATGCTGGGCGAAATGTCGGCCCCCGACAAGACCAGCACCATCCTGTATGCGCTGGGCTGGACACAGCACACAGTGGGCAGCCAGAACATCCGCACCATGGCCATGATCCAGCTGCTGCTGGGCAACATGGGCCGCCCGGGCGGCGGGGTGAACGCCTTACGTGGCCACTCCAACGTGCAAGGCGTGACCGACATGAACGCCTATGCCGAGGTGTTCTCGGGCTACCTGAGTGCGCCCAAGGACTCTGACGTCACCTACGAGAAATACATCGCCCGGTGCACCCCCAAAGCCATGCGGCCCAACCAGTTCAACTACTGGAGCAACTTCCCCAGGTTCTTCAACAGCCTGATGAAGTCGTACTACGGCAAAGCGGCCCAGCCTGACACCAACTTCTGCTACGACTGGGTGCCCAAGCTCGAAGGCGGCTTCGACGTAATGCACATGTTCGAGCTGATGCACCAGGGCAAGATGAACGGCTTTATCTCGCAGGGTTTCAACCCTCTGGCTACGGTGCCCAACAAGAACAAGCTGTCGTCGGCATTGGCCAAGCTGAAGTACTTGGTGGTGATCGATCCGCTGGAATCAGAAACCGCCGAGTTCTGGCAAAACTTCGGGCCGTTTAACGACGTCAAGCCCGAAGACATACAGACCGAGGTCTTCCGCCTGCCTGCCGCCTGCTTTGCCGAAGAGGAAGGCAGTATCACCAACTCCAGCCGCGTCGCGATCTGGAAGGACAAGGCCCTGGACCCACCGGGTGAGGCCAAGGTGGATTCGGAGATCATCGCCAAGCTCTTCATCAAGCTGCGCGAGATGTACGCCAAGGACGGCGGCACATTCCCCGACCCGATTGCCCATCTGGCCTGGGACTATGTGCAGCCCCAGCTGCCCTCCCCGAACGAGTTGTGGCGCGAAGTCAATGGCAAGGCCCTGGGCGACGTGCTGGCGCCGCCCGATCCGGCCAACCCATCGGCACCGCGCGCGGTGCTGGTCAAGGCCGGACAACAGCTGCCTGGCTTTGCCATGCTGCGGGACGACGGTTCCACCGCCTGCGGCAACTGGCTGTACTCGGGCTGCTGGACCGAGGCGGGCAACATGGCCGCACGGCGCGACCTGTCCGATCCGTCGGGGCTGGGGGTGTACCAGAACTTCGGCTTCTCCTGGCCGGCCAACCGCCGCATCTTGTACAACCGCGCCAGCGCGGACAAGGACGGCAAGCCTTGGGCAGCCAACAAGAAGTACATGTCCTGGAACGGCAAAGTCTGGACCGGCCCTGACGTACCCGACATGCGCCCGAACGCCGCGCCGGAGGAAAACGTCGGTTCGTTCATCATGAACCCCGAAGGTTCGGCCCGCTTGCACTCCATTGGCATGGCCGAAGGCCCGTTCCCTGAGCACTACGAACCCTTCGAGACACCGATAGGCATCAATCCGCTGCACCCGGACAACCCCAAGGCCATCAGCAATCCGTGTGCGCGGGTGTTTAAGAGCGACATGGACGCTTTTGGCAAGAAGGATGAGTTTCCGTACTCGGCCACCACCTACCGGCTCACCGAGCATTTCCACACCTGGACCAAGCACGCGCGGCTCAACGCCATCACGCAGCCCGAGGCCTTTGTGGAAATCAGCGAAGAGCTGGCCAAGGAAAAGGGCATCAAGCACGGCGACAGCATCAAGGTCAGCAGCAACCGGGGCCACATCGTCACCAAGGCGGTCGTCACCAAACGCATCAAACCGTTTGATGTCAACGACCAAAAGGTGCATTTGGTGGGCATACCCTTCCACTGGGGCTTCAAAGGCCAGACGAAGAATGGCTACATAGCCAATACGCTGACACCGTTCGTGGGCGACGCCAACTCGCAAACGCCGGAGTTCAAAGCCTTCCTCGTCAACATTGAAAAGGTGTAGCCATGTCCAGTCTGCAATCACAGAACGTGGTCGCGCGATCGGCCACGACCACGCCAACGCCACAGGCACGCGCCCATGTGCCCGAGGTCGCCAAGCTCATCGACGTCTCCAAGTGCATTGGCTGCAAGGCCTGCCAGGTGGCGTGCATGGAGTGGAACGACCTGCGCGACGAAGTTGGTAGCAATATCGGCGTCTACGACAACCCCAGCGACCTGACGCCTCAGTCGTGGACGCTGATGCGCTTCTTCGAGGTCGAGCCAGAGGAGGGCAACCTTGAGTGGCTGATCCGCAAGGACGGCTGCATGCACTGCGAAGACCCGGGTTGCCTCAAAGCCTGCCCATCGCCGGGTGCCATCGTCAAATACGCCAACGGCATCGTGGACTTCATCAGCGAGCACTGCATCGGCTGCGGCTACTGCGTCAAAGGCTGCCCGTTCGATGTACCGCGCATCAGCGAGAAGGACAACAAGGCGTACAAGTGCACCTTGTGTTCCGACCGTGTGGGCGTGGGCCTGGAGCCAGCCTGTGTCAAGACCTGCCCGACCGGAGCCATCACCTTCGGTACCAAGGAAGACATGGTGGCCTCGGGCGAGGAACGCGCGTTGGAGCTGAAGGAACGGGGCTTCCAGAACGCCGGGCTGTACAACCCGTCGGGCGTGGGCGGCACGCACGTCATGTATGTGCTCAAGCACGCCGACCGGCCCCAGCTCACGGGCCTGCCCCAGAACCCGAGCATCAGCCCATTCGTCTCGCTGTGGAAGGGCTGGACCAAGCCTGTCGCCCTGGCAGCCATGGCGGGTGTCGCCTTTACCGGGTGGTTCCACTACCTGCGCAAAGGCCCGCTGGAAGTTCCCGAGGAAGACGAGGCGGCGGCCAGCGCAGGCTCCACCGGTGACACACGAGGAGAGCAGTCATGAAAAAACTCCAGCTGCACCGCTACAGCGCGGGCCAACGCTCCAACCATTGGGCGGTAGTGACCTGCTTCGTGCTGGCCGCCGTATCCGGGTTTGCGCTGTTCCACCCGGCACTGTTCTGGCTGACGGCGCTGGTGGGCGACCCGCAATGGGCGCGCATCCTGCACCCCTACCTGGGCATTGCCATGTTCGTGCTGTTCCTGGGCATGTTCTTCATGTTCGTCAGTGCCAACCGCTGGCGCAAGGCAGACTCTGAGTGGCTGGCATCGGCGGGTGATGTGGTGTCCAAAGGCAACCAGGCCAAACTGCCGCAAAACGTGGGCAAGTACAACGGCGGCCAGAAGCTGGTGTTTTGGATCTTCACGCTGTGCCTGGTCGTGTTGTTGGCTACAGGCCTGCTGTTCTGGCAGGCCTGGTTTGCCAGCAGCGTGCCCATAGGGCTGCAGCGCATCGCAGTTTTGCTGCACGCAGTCGCAGCTTTCGTGCTGGTGCTGGCCTTCATCGTCCACGTCTATGCGGCCATATGGGTCAAGGGAACCATTCAGGCCATGGTGCGCGGTACTGTAAGCGGCGGCTGGGCCAAGCACCACCATCCACAGTGGTACCGTGAGCAAATGCAAAGCCAGGCCGCCACCAAAGCCCAGCGCAAGTGACATTTGTAACCCGCCTTTTTCCTGACCGAAAGCTGCCGTGCGGTGGTACACACCAACGGCAGCTTTTTTATCTCTATTCATTTTGAACGCTCAGCCCCCTACCTCCATCACCCGCACACCCGAGGACATCGTCCAGCGCTCCGGCCTGGAAACGCCTTCGCTGTTGCTGCCCCAGCCGTCCAGCCTGTTTGCCGAACGCGCGCTGCGCCTGCGCGAGCTGGCTGCCAGCCACCCCATGCGCGACTACCTGATGCTGATGGCTGTGGTGTGTGAAGCCCAGCACGCCCAGGCGCAAAACCCGGCCACGCTGGTGCCGCCCACCCAGGCCCAGCTGGACGCGGCAACAGAAGCGGGTGAACCTGCACTGTGCGCCGCCAGCTGGCCACGGGGCGAATCATGGCGCACCGAACTGCACGCTCTGCTGAAGCAAGTGTTGGAAAAATTGCCCGG
>JBQMQB010000143.1:0-6202 GCA_052172715.1 Giesbergeria sp.
CCCTCAGTTGCGTGGCTCGCATGAGGCAACCCGACGCGCCGAGACAAATCGAGGGCGACCCACTGCCGCCTATCTTTTGGCTGGGGGCGAAATCTCTACATCGGTCACCATGCCCCACCGCGCAAACTCGGGTTCGAAATCTGCGAGTGACAGCACCCCTGCAGAGGTGTATGCGCCTGCAGGCAAGGCCGCGCCTGCGGCCAATCGGCGCGCCAGCACAATGGCCGCCATGCACGGAATCTCGGGCCCATCGTCGTTGTCGGCAGCGATATGCCAAGCGCGCTGGTGCTCCTGTCCGGCGGCATCGCGCCCCGCCACGCGCACCACCATGCCACCCAAAGCAGTGCCAAAGCGGTCAAAAATTCCGCCGCAGCGGTTCATCCACCCAGCCCAGCGGGCCAGCGGGCCGACCAACCTTTTGGCGCGCAAGGCGGCCAGGGCAGCAAAAATTCTCTGGGCCCACCGCACTTCCAGCGCTGCCAGAAAGTAAACGCGCTGGCGGACTTGATACCGCTTCGGAAAAATCTCCAAATCCGGGATGTCACACAGCGCACCCCACCGCTGGCGCAAGCGCGCAAACCGCACCGGCGTCATGTCGGCCCAGCCCCGGCGCTCCTGCCAGCTGCCTTCATTCCACACCCGAATAGGCTCCCCGCAGTAACTCAATACACCGGCGAGCGTGGCCTCCCCCCGTGGTGCGGTTTGCGCCGGCGCGATACAGGTGTCGATGGTGCTGATGTCTGCCAGTGGCGGCTCCAGAGACCGCAGGTGCTCCACCACCGCCGACGACAACGCCGGCACGGTGCTGGCCCCGCTCACGCCAAAGCACCCCGCAGCCACAAACGCACCGTGCAAAGCAGCAGGAAAGTCGCATACAAACCGGCGCCCGTCTGCCAGATCGATGTAGTGCACCGACGCTGCCGCTGCGGCATGCGCCACGCCATACGACTGCTGCTGAAACGGCCCCGCCGTATGAATGACCAAGGCCACTCCCAGTGATCGCAGCATTTCGGCAAGGCCGGGGGCCTGTACATCCAGCGCGATGCCTTGTGCCGAGCCGCCCAAAGCGCTGGCAAACGTCTGCGCGCGCGCCAAGTCACGCCCTGCAACGACCAGTTCGATGCCGCCGTCCTGCGCCAGCGCACGGCAGATGCGGGCACCGAAATTCCCGTATCCCCCCAAAACAAGTACCTTCATTTGTGGCGCCTAGCTTTTAAAGTTTTTGTGGCTCTATCATTTGTCCAGTATAGGAAAAAAGCTATGAATAGAAGAGCATTTTCCGTACCTCTACACCACCACTGGTTCTGGCTCCAACTGGATACCAAACCGCTCGTACACACTGGTCTGAATGGCTTTGGCCAGTGTCATCACCTCGCCGCCGGTCACGCTGTCGGCGCCGTGGCCGCGGTTGACCAGCACCAGGGCCTGTTTTTCATAGACTGCCGCTTTGCCCACGGTTTTGCCTTTCCAGCCGCAGGCGTCTATCAGCCACCCAGCTGCGAGCTTGATACGGCCGTCGGGCAATGCGTAGTGCACGATTTTGGGGTCGCGGGCGATGATGTCCTGGCACTGCTCGGGCGTGACAGTGGGGTTCTTGAAGAAGCTGCCGGCGTTGCCGATGACGGCAGGGTCAGGCAGCTTGGCTCGGCGGATATCGCAAATCCAATCGAATATCTGCTGCGCCGTGGGCTGGGCCACACCCGCCTCTTGTGCGCGGCGCGCAAGCTCAAGGTAGCCCAGCTCGGGGCGCCAAGCCTTGGCCAGGCGAAAGCGCACCTGGGTGATGACGGCGCGGCCCGCCAGACCCATACCACGGGCTGGGCGATCGGCTTGTGCGGCCTCTGCCGGGGCATGTTTGAACACCGAATCGCGGTAGTCGAACCCACATTGGGCGGCGTTCAGCGTGAAAGGCTCGCCGGTCGCGAGGTCAATGGCATCCAGCGAATCAAAGCGGTCCTGCAGCTCAACGCCATAGGCGCCGATGTTCTGCACTGGCGCCGCGCCTACGGTGCCGGGGATGAGTGCGAGGTTCTCCAGACCTGGCCAGCCTTGCGCCAAAGTCCAGGCGACGGTGTCGTGCCAGAGTTCGCCTGCCCCGACTTCGACGATCCAGGCGTCGTCAGACTCCCGGACGAGGCGCCGACCAGGGATCTCCACCTTGATCACCACGCCGCGCACGTCGCCGGTGAGCACCACGTTGCTGCCGCCGCCTAGAACGAACAGTGGCCCGCGGGTCAATTCGGGCAACTCACGCAGCTGCGCGATGTCCTGGGCCGAGCGCACCCGCACCAGCATTTCCGCGCGGGCCATGATGCCGAAGGTGTTGTAGGGCTGAAGCGAGCAGTTTTTCTCGACTAACATCGGGCAGATTGTCGCATTTGCCCTTTTGCAAGGGCCGTTTTTTCAGGGGAGTTCTGTCGCCATGCCATCGTTCGATACCGTTTGTGAAGCTGATTTTGTGGAAGTGAAGAACGCCGTTGAGAACGCGGCCAAGGAAATCGGCACCCGTTTCGACTTCAAGGGCACGTCCGCAGCAGTGGAGCTTAAGGACAAGGAGATCACCATGTTCGGTGACGCCGAGTTTCAGCTCGCTCAGGTGGAAGACCTGCTGCGCAACAAGCTCACCAAGCGCAGCATTGATGTGCGCTTTCTTGACGTTGGCAAGCCGCAAAAAATTGGCGGCGACAAGGTCAAGCAGGTGATCAAGGTGCGCAACGGCATCGAGGCGGAGCTGGCCAAGAAGCTGCAAAAATTGATCAAGGAAAGCAAGATCAAGGTGCAGGCCGCCATTCAAGAAGAGAAGGTGCGCATCACCGGCGGCAAACGCGACGACCTGCAGGCGGCGATGGCGCTGATTCGCAAGGACATCGCCGACATGCCGCTGTCCTTCAACAATTTCCGCGACTGACATGCCGCGCGCCCTGCCCCGCCTCGCTGCCGTAGGCCTGACACTGTTCTTGGCGCTGGGCGGCACTGGCGCTGCACACGCGGCAGACGTGGTGCTGGCTGGCGTGCTGGGCAGCAAGGCTTTGCTGGTGGTCAACGGCAGTGCGCCGCGCGCCGTGGCGCCTGGCGAGAGCCACCTTGGCGTCACCCTCTTGTCCATGAATGGCAATTCTGCGGTGGTGAAAATTGGCGGCCAGCGGCGCGATTTGCGCCTGGGAGCACCCGTGAGCGTGGGAGGAAAAGGCACCAGTCTGCGCGTGGTACTGATGCCCGACAGCCAAGGCCACTTCATGTCCCAGGGGTCTATTAACGGCCGCACCGCCTCTTTCATGGTCGATACCGGTGCTTCTACCGTCACCATTGGCCAGCCCGATGCAGAGCGCCTGGGCGTCGACATCCGCAAGGGACGTGCAGTGGGTGTGCGCACCGCCAACGGCACCACGCAGGGCTGGCACGTCAAACTCGATTCGGTGCGACTAAGTGGCATCGAGCTGTATGGCGTTGAGGCCGTCGTCACGCCGCAGCCCATGCCGTACGTGCTGCTGGGCAACAGCTTTCTGTCCGAAGTGCAAATGACGCGCAGCGCCCAACAAATGGTGCTGGAGAAGCGCTGATGACCACGGAAACTCTGGCGCGCAATATCCGTGACGAGGAGTACGAAGACCTGCTCAGCCTGTGGGGCGACCTGGAGTCTGCCCTGTCTGTCCTGCTGTCCCGCTCCGAGCATGTGCACGACTTCTCGACCAAGGTGCGCCAACTGGACCGCTGGCTGCAAGAGCTTGTGGCGCACGATATCGATGCGTCGCTGTACCTGATGTTCCAGCTCGCCTCCACCTCGACGGTGGGCTACAGCGCCTCGCACGCGCTGGTGTGCGGAACGCTGTGCCACCTGATGGCGCGCGAGTTTTCCCTTCCCGACCATGAGCGCAATGCCCTGGTGCGCGCTGCACTCACCATGAACATCTGCATGACGCAGATGCAAGATGAGCTCGCCGTCCAACGCGAAGCGCCTAGCGCGGCGCAGCAGCAAGCCATTGTCGAGCACCCCCACATGAGCCAGAATTTGCTGGAGCAGCTCGACATTACCAACGACCTGTGGCTCGACGTGGTGGGCCAGCACCACGGCAATCTGCCCCCCTCTACGCCGCTGGCGCAGCTGTCACCGGTGAACCGCCTCACCCGCATTCTGGGCACCATAGACCGCTACGCCGCCATGATCAGCCCCCGCAAGTCGCGCGCCGGGCGCAGCGCCACCGATTCGGTGCGCGCGTTGGTCGGCCAGGAGATTGACCAGCGCGACGAAGTCGGCCTGATGCTGGTGCGCACCGTGGGGCTGTGCCCACCCGGCACCTTTGTGCGCCTAGACAATGGCGACACCGCCATCGTGCTGCGCCGGGGCGACAAGCCCAACATGCCGCTGGTGGCCAGCGTGCTGGACATGTCCGGCGCGCACTACAGCGAGCCACAAATTCACCCAACTGCGCAGGGCAAACCGCGCGTGCAATCGTCTGTGGCGCACAACAGCGTCCCAGTGGACATGAACCACCGCACCATGGTGCGCCTGGGCATGTATGCCGCGCAGCGCGCGGCATCGCTGGTGACGCACGGCGCTGCGGTGTAAGGCCAGCGCACTCAGGCCAGGTGACCCCATACCAGCATCGCGTCGCGCCCCTCCACGGCCAAGTCCACCTTGGCGCCCACGGGCAACAGCACCTTGGTTTCCACATGGCCGTACGGCAGGCCCGTCAGCACCGGCGCATCGATCTGACCGCGCAGCCAGTGCACCACGCTGTCCATGCCAAAACCTTTGTCGTGCGGCGCCAGTCGAATGCCGGTGAACTGGCCCAGCAGCACCGCCTTCTGGCGCGCCAGCACCCCCGCGTACAGCAATTGCGTCAGCAGGCGCTCGATGCGGTAGGGGTGCTCGTTCACATCTTCCAGGAACAGCACACCGCCCTGCACTTGCGGCAGCCAGGGTGTGCCGACGAGCGAAGCCAGTACGGCAAGGTTGCCGCCCCAAAGTGGCGCGTCGTGCACTTCGAACGCATAGTCCGGCGTGCTTTCCCGGGCCACGCGGCTGCGCGGGTACGGCAGGCGCCAACCAGTACCTTCGCCATGGCCGGTGAGCAGGTCGTCAAAGCAGGCTTCCATGACGTCGTCGGGCTCACCAGCCACGCCGAAATCAGGGCACAGCGCCGGGCCCGCCCAGGTGGTGGCGCCGGTGCGCGCCAGCACGGCGTTCTGGAACGCGGTGAAGTCGCTGACGCCAACAAAATGCATGCCACCCTGCACCGCCTTGGCCACCGCCGCGTAGTCGATGCCGGGCAAGATGCGCGTCAGCCCATAGCCGCCGCGCGAGACCAGCGCCACATCTGCGCCACTGGCTGACGCGCGCGAGATGGCGGCAAGGCGCGTGGCGTCGTCGCCAGCAAAGCGGGTGTGCACGGCGAGTGCGTCGCGGTCTACCTCGACCTCATGGCCGAGCGCCTGCAGGCGCTTGATGCCGCGCCGGAAGGCCGCCTTGTCGCGCACGGCGCTGGAAGGCGAATAAATGTAGATGTGGCGCGGGCCATGCGCGTGGCCGCAATCGCAGTCGCCGTGGGGCGCGTGGGTGGGGTGATCGTGGGACAAAGCGTGGGGGCCGCAAGGCGGCAATAGTGGTGCAGCGCGCTAGATTTTCAATCTGCCGCGCCGGGTGGGTGGAAGTATTCCACAGCCTGCTGCGCAATAGGCCCGCCATGCTCTTGCACAAAATGCCCCGCGTGCGCCAGCACCACAGGCGGCGGGCAGCCGCGCACCTGCTTGGCGAGCTGCTGCATCACGGGCTCGCCCAGCACCGGGTCTTGCGTGCCGACAAACATCAGGCTGCGGCCGGTCCAGTCGCTGCGCCAAAAATCGCCCGCAGCGCGCGCAATTGCAGCGCCAGGGGCGTCGTGCATTTCAGGCACCAGTTTGGGGAAAGCGCGCAGCGCCGCGCGGTAGCCCGCATCAGGGAACGGCGCATCGTAGGCGGCGCATTCCGCCTCACTCATCTGCGGGTTGCCACGCCCCAGCAGCCGGCCCACCTCAAACAAAGGCTTTTGCGCGCACATCTCGCGCCACGCGATAAAACCAGGTGACAGTGGCGCTTCGCCCGTGGCCAGCAGCGTGTTCATGGCCAGCAATCCGACAAAACGCTCGGGCATGGCCATGGGCAAGGTGAGGCCCAAAATGCCGCCCCAGTCTTGCACCACCAGCACACAGCGCTGCAGATCAA
>JBQMQB010000144.1:0-6194 GCA_052172715.1 Giesbergeria sp.
TGGACGTCGGCTGTTTCCAACAGGGAGGGGAATGGCTCAGGCGGCGGTGCGTCGGTAAACAGCCGGTCGATCTGCGCCAGCGTGGCGAGTTGCACCATGGCTGGGCGATTGAATTTGCTGTGGTCGGCGGCCAGCCACACTTGGCGCGACTGCGCGATGATGGTTTGTGCCACTTTGACCTCGCGGTAGTCGAAGTCGCGCAGCGACCCGTCCGCCTCCATGCCCGAGATACCGATCACGGCAATGTCCACCTTGAACTGGCGCATGAAATCGACCGCTGTTTCGCCCACGATGCCGCGGTCGCGCGAGCGCACCACTCCGCCGGCCACTATGACTTCGCAATCGGGATTGCTGCTCAAGGTGGCCGCGACGTTGAGGTTGTTGGTGATCACGCGCAGGCCTTTGTGGTGCAGCAATGCGCGGGCCACCGCTTCCGTGGTGGTGCCGATGTTCAGGATCAGTGAGCAGTTGTGAGGAATCTCCTGCGCCACGCGCAGTGCAATCCGGGCTTTCTCTGCTGCGTTCAATGTTTCGCGCTGGGTGTGCGCGATGTTTTCTACCGTGGAGCTGGGCAGGCGCACGCCGCCGTGAAACCGGGTGAGAAGGCCTTCGTCCGCGAGTCGTTGCACGTCGCGGCGCACGGTTTGGAGGGTGACGCCCAAGGTCTCCGCAAGCTGCTCCACCGTGGTGGATTGGCGTGCGTGCACTTCCTTGAGGAGCTTTAGTTGTCGTGGGTTGGTGTTCACGTTTAAGACTGTAAAGCGAACAAAAAAGAATAGTTTTAGGGTAAACCTTGAGATTGAAACGAATCAAAAGGAATAAAAATGAACCCATGCGAAATTTGATAACCGATCTTCATGCGCTCGTCCCGATTGCGGCGTGGCCGTGTGAAGTCGTCCTGCACACCTGGGAGCTGTGATGGAGCTGGCGCTGAAAGCCATTGAAAAGAAGGTCGGGCCGCAGACCTGGCTCTACCCCATGGATCTCACCCTGCACAGCGGCGCGGTCACGGTACTGCTTGGAGCTACTCAGGCTGGCAAGACGAGCCTGATGCGCATCATGGCCGGGCTGGACACGCCAACCGCCGGTCGTGTCATGGTGGATGGCGTCGATGTCACTGGCATGCCGGTGCGCGAGCGCAATGTCGCCATGGTGTACCAGCAGTTCATCAACTATCCGTCGATGACGGTGGAGCAGAACATTGCATCGCCGTTAAAGCTGCGGCGCGAGGCCAACATTGCCGATCGGGTGCGCGACCTAGCTGAGCGCCTGCACATCGAGATGTTTCTAGATCGCTTGCCTGCTGAACTGTCAGGCGGCCAGCAGCAGCGCGTCGCTTTGGCGCGAGCGCTTGCCAAGGGGGCTCCGCTGATGTTGCTCGATGAACCCCTGGTCAACCTCGACTACAAGTTGCGCGAGGAGCTGCGCGAAGAGCTGACGCAGTTGTTTGCCGCGGGTGATTCAACCGTGGTGTACGCCACCACCGAGCCGGCCGAGGCTTTGCTGCTGGGTGGCTACACGGCAGTGCTGGGGGAAGGCAGGTTGTTGCAATATGGGCCGACCGCTGAGGTGTTTCATGCGCCGGTGTCGTTGAGTGTGGCCCGGGCCTTCAGCGACCCGCCGATGAACCTGATTGCCGCACGGCACACGGCGACAGGACTTCTCATGGAGTCGGGTCCTGAATTGGGCGGGCTCGACATGGCTGCGCTTGGAGTGCAACCGCACTACACCGTGGGGATACGCGCCAGCTCATTGCGGTTGCAAGAGCGCCCGGGTGACTTGACCA
This sequence comes from Giesbergeria sp., assembly GCA_052172715.1. Lineage (GTDB taxonomy): Bacteria > Pseudomonadota > Gammaproteobacteria > Burkholderiales > Burkholderiaceae_C > Simplicispira. Next base: position 1,787 of record JBQMQB010000144.1, read on the forward strand.
TGCACGGGTCGGTAGAGTTGGCGGAGATTTCAGGGTCTGACACCTATGTGCACGTGGCGTCGCCCATGGGCAATTTGGTGGCGCAGGTGCCGGGCGTGCACTACTTTGCACTGGGCCAATCGGTCACGCTGCATGTGCAGGCGGACCAGTTGTATGTGTTTGGTGCGGACGAAGCCTTATTGTGTGCGCCGCGCCGACGGGGAGGGATTTGAGATGGCACGCATCACCTTGGACTTGGCGCACTCGTACAAGCCTCACCCGACGACCGACAACGACTACGCCCTTTTGCCGCTGAAGATGGAGTTTGCCGATGGCGGCGCCTACGCTTTGCTCGGTCCCTCGGGTTGCGGCAAGACGACGATGCTGAACATCATGTCCGGCCTGCTGGTGCCGTCGCACGGCAGCGTGCAGTTTGACGGGCGCGATGTCACACGCGCCAGTCCGCAAGAGCGCAATATTGCCCAAGTATTCCAGTTTCCAGTGATCTACGACACCATGACGGTGGCCCAGAACCTGGCTTTCCCGCTGCGCAACCGCAAAGTGCCGGAGGCGCAGATCCGCGAGCGCGTCGGCGTGATTGCCGAGATGCTGGAGATGAGCGACCAGCTCGACCAGCGCGCGGCTGGGCTGGCGGCAGACGCCAAGCAAAAGATATCGCTCGGGCGCGGCTTGGTGCGCGCGGACGTGGCGGCTGTGTTGTTCGACGAGCCGTTGACGGTGATTGACCCGCACCTCAAGTGGCAACTGCGGCGCAAACTCAAACAAATTCACCACGAGCTAAAACTCACGTTGATCTACGTCACGCACGACCAGGTGGAGGCGCTGACTTTTGCCGATCAGGTGGTTGTCATGACGCGCGGGCGCGCCGTCCAGGTGGGGGGAGCCGACGCGTTGTTTGAGCGACCTCAGCATGTCTTTGTTGGTCACTTTATCGGCTCGCCTGGCATGAACTTTTTGCCAGTGGAGCATGTCGGTGGCCGCCTGCAGCTGGCAGACCAGTCGCTGCCGGTGCCGGTAGAGCGCCAGCTCCCACAAGGCAGCTTGCAGATCGGCGTGCGCCCGGAATACCTCGTGCGCACAGCACCTGGCGAGGCTGGTGCTCTCCCTTGCATGGTGCTGCGCGTGCAGGACCTGGGGACTTCGCTGATGCTGACAGCAGAAGTCGCCAGCCAAGTACTGCGTGGGCGCTTTGACCCGGATGCACGCTTGCCCGCGCCGGGAGATGTCGTCTGGCTCAAGGTTCTGGGTGAGCACACCTGCTTCTATCAAAACGAGGAGTTGCTTGCATGAGTACCACCACCAAGCCGGTGAACCAGAAAGCCTGGTTTTTGATACTCCCTGTGCTCATCTGTGTGGCGTTTTCGGCTGTGATTCCGTTGATGACTGTGGTGAACTACTCCGTGCAGGACATCATTTCGCCCGAGCGCCGGGTCTTCGTGGGAACTGAGTGGTTTGCATCGGTGATGCGGGACGAGGAATTGCACCAGGCCTTGATTCGCCAGTTGACGTTCTCGTTTGCCGTGCTGCTGGTGGAAATTCCCCTGGGCATCGCTTTGGCGCTGTCAATGCCGGCCAAGGGATGGAAATCTTCTGCCGTTCTGGTATTGGTGGCCCTGTCCTTGCTGATTCCGTGGAACGTGGTGGGCACCATTTGGCAGATCTATGGCCGCTCGGACATTGGCTTGCTGGGCGCGGGGTTGGACGCATTGGGGTTTGACTACAGCTACACCGGCAACGCTACGCAGGCGTGGCTCACGGTGCTCGCCATGGATGTCTGGCACTGGACGCCGCTGGTGGCCTTGTTGTGCTTTGCCGGGCTGCGCTCCATCCCTGATGCTTACTACCAAGCCGCCCGTATTGATGGCGCCAGCAAGTTCGCGGTGTTTCGCTATATCCAGCTGCCCAAGATGCGCGGCGTACTGATGATTGCCGTGCTCTTGCGGTTCATGGACAGTTTCATGATCTACACCGAGCCCTTCGTGCTCACGGGTGGTGGTCCGGGAAATGCCACCACCTTCTTGTCGCAGTACCTCACCCAGAAGGCCGTAGGGCAGTTTGATCTCGGGCCGGCCGCGGCTTTCTCGTTGATTTACTTTTTCATCATCCTGTTGCTGTGCTTTGTGCTCTACAACTGGATGCAGCGGGTGGGTACCACCAGCGAGGAGGCACCTGGTCATGAATGAAAACCGCTTCCACAAGCGCAGCATCTTCCTTGTGCTGTATCTGGTGTTTGCCTTGCTTCCCATCTACTGGATGGTGAACATGAGCTTCAAGACGAACGAAGAAATTCTGTCGAGTTTTTCGTTCTTTCCGCAGCACTTCACTTGGGGCAACTACCACACCATCTTCACCGACCCGTCTTGGTATTCGGGCTACATCAACAGCCTGATTTATGTCGGCATCAACATGGTGATTTCGCTCACCGTCGCTTTGCCGGCCGCGTATGCGTTTTCGCGCTACCAGTTTCTCGGCGACAAGCATGTGTTTTTCTGGCTGCTCACCAACCGCATGACACCGCCTGCCGTGTTTCTGCTGCCATTCTTTCAGCTCTACACCACGGTGGGGCTGATGGATACGCATATTGCGGTGGCCCTCGCGCATCTGCTGTTCAACGTGCCGCTGGCGGTGTGGATTTTGGAGGGTTTCATGAGCGGGATTCCGCGTGAAATTGACGAGACTGCTTATATAGATGGCTATAGCTTTCCGCGCTTCTTCCTCACCATCTTTTTGCCGCTCATCAAGGCGGGCGTGGGCGTTGCAGCGTTCTTCTGTTTCATGTTCAGCTGGGTGGAGCTGCTGCTGGCGCGCACGCTGACCAGCGTGAATGCCAAGCCCATCGTGGCGACCATGACGCGCACCGTGTCTGCCTCGGGAATGGACTGGGCGACGTTGGCGGCCGCGGGTGTGCTGACTATCGTGCCAGGCGCCATCGTCATCTGGTTTGTGCGGCACTACATCGCAAAAGGATTTGCGATGGGACGCGTGTGACGCCTGACAAATAAAGGAGACCGCAATGTTTCAGTGGATGGCCTGGACCACGCCGGTGGCGGTATTTTTTGTCTGCATTGGGCTGATGTTGGCAGGCATGACGGTGTGGGAGATCAAGTCGCCCACGGTGCTGCGCAAAGGCTTCTTGCCAATCGCCACTACGCGCGGTGATCGCTTGTTTATTGGCCTGCTCAGCGCGGCCTATGTCAACCTGATCTGGGTCGGGCTGGGCGAAAAGATGGCGCAGTGGTTTTCGCTGGAGGCTGAGCCGTCGGTGTGGATCAGTCTGGTGCTGTCCATGGTGCTGCTGGCGTTCATTTTGCGCAAAGGTTGAACTTCCTGGAGTCCGGTTGGCGCCCCCGTGGCCGGGTTCTTTTCGCAGTGGGGGAAAAATGAGGAGACATGCAATGAAGGTGCAATTCAAGGCAGTGGCGTTTGCTGCGGCAGCCCTGGCAATGGGGCACGCGGCCTGGGCTGGCGAGGCTGAGGCCAAAAAGTGGGTGGACAGCGAGTTCCAGCCCTCGACGCTGAGCAAAGATCAGCAGGTCAAGGAGATGGCTTGGTTCATCGATGCCGCCAAGAAGCTTCAGGCAAAGGGAGTAAAGGAAATCTCCGTCGTCTCTGAGACCCTCACCACACACGAATACGAATCTAAGACGTTGGCCAAGGCGTTCGAGGAAATTACCGGGATCAAGGTCAAGCACGATCTGATTCAGGAAGGTGATGTGGTCGAAAAACTCCAGACTTCCATGCAATCTGGTAAGTCGATTTACGACGGTTGGATTTCGGATTCGGACCTCATCGGCACGCACTACCGCTACGGCAAGATCATGAGCTTGACCGATTACATGGCTGGCACCGGCAAGGAGTACACCAACCCTGGTCTGGACCTCAAGGATTTCATCGGCACCAGTTTCACCACTGCTCCGGACGGAAAGATGTACCAGCTGCCTGATCAGCAGTTCGCCAACCTGTACTGGTTCCGCGCCGATCTGTTCGCTCGCAAGGATCTGCAGGAAAAATTCAAAGCCAAATTCGGCTATGACCTTGGCGTGCCGCTGAACTGGAGCGCCTACGAAGATATTGCCGAGTTCTTCACAAACGACGTCAAGCAAATTGATGGCAAGCCGATTTACGGTCACATGGACTACGGCAAGAAGGACCCATCGCTCGGCTGGCGCTTCACGGATGCCTGGTTGTCCATGGCCGGCGAGGCCGATATCGGTGCCCCCAACGGCCTGCCGGTGGACGAATGGGGCATTCGCGTGGCGGACGACAAGTGCACGCCGGTCGGTGCCTCGGTGTCGCGCGGCGGTGGCACCAACTCGCCAGCGGCTGTGTATGCGCTCACCAAGTACGTGGACTGGATGAAGAAGTACGCACCCAAGGAGGCTACGGGCATGACGTTCGGCGAGTCTGG
>JBQMQB010000145.1:0-2386 GCA_052172715.1 Giesbergeria sp.
TCCTTGCGCAGCGTGATGCGGTCTACCGTGAAAACTGGGAACTCCGCACGCTCGTTGTAGTAGCCGGTGTGGTCTCCGTAAGGCCCTTCGAGCGCGTGCTGCCAGCCGCTGGCGTGCGCGGCATCGGGGTAGATGTGCCCTTCGAGGACGATTTCTGCGTGCGCCGGAACTGAAAGTGACACGCCCAGCGCCTTCGCTACCTCGGTGCGCGCGCCGCGCAGCAGGCCGGCAAACTGGTATTCGGACAGACTGTCGGGCACGGGCGTTACCGCGCCGAGGATGGTCGCCGGGTCGGCGCCAATGGCGACGGCCACCGGGTAAGGCTCGCCCGGGTGCAAGCGGCAGTGCTCGGCAAAATCCAGTGCGCCGCCCCGGTGCGCCAGCCAGCGCATGATGACTTGGTTCTGGCTCAATACCTGCTGGCGGTAAATGCCCAGGTTCTGCCGCGCCTTGTGCGGCCCGCGCGTGATCACCAGTCCCCAGGTGATGAGTGGCGCCACGTCGCCCGGCCAGCAGTGCTGGATGGGCAGGCGGGCCAGGTCTACATCTGCCCCTTCCCAGACCAGCTCCTGGCAGGGCGGGCTGCTGCGCTCTTTGGGCGCCATGTTCCACAGGGTTTTCAGCAGGCTGCTCATGCCCACCATTTCTTTGAAGCCCTTGGGCGGCGCGGGCTCTTTGAGCGAGGCCAGCAGTTCGCCAAAGGGGCGCAGCCCAGCAATGCTGTCCACGCCCATGGCGCGCGCTATGCGTTCGGGCGTGCCAAACAAATTGGCCAGCACCGGCATGGTGTGACCGGTGGGGCTTTCAAACAGCAGAGCCGGGCCGCCAGCGCGCAGCACGCGGTCGCACAGCGCCGTCATCTCCAGGTGCGGTGAGACGGGCTCGGCAATGCGGCGCAGTTCGCCGGTCTGTTCGAGCTGGGTGAGGAAGCTGCGGAGGTCGTGGCTGGGCATGGGGTGATTTTCAGGTCAAACAGGGCGTTTGGGCATGATTGGATTGTGCGAGTAGCTATTGTTTTTGCGGATGGTGTCGGCACGGTGTTGCGGCGCCTAGCCGTTGCATGGCTGCGGACGGGCTTCTGACTACAACAGAAGGGCAAGCCATCACGTAGGCGCCAGCCCACGCTGTTTCGCGGTATACGCCTGTGGCGCGGTCTGGGCGGGCCCCTTACGCTGGGTGGCTCGGCTTTTTTAGCCGAGCACAACCCAAAGGACCACTATGAAATACGCAACCGCATCCGTTCTTCTGCTCGCGCTTATCGGACTGGGTGCATGCACGGGGCCTGCTGGACCACAGGGCAACACCGGAAATACCGGCTACACCGGTGCGACGGGTGCAACCGGCGCAACCGGCACCACAGGCTATACGGGTGCCACCGGCAGCACGGGCTCCACCGGTGCAACGGGATCGGCCGGTGCAACCGGCTATACCGGCGCGACAGGGGACACTGGCGCGACCGGAAATACCGGAAACACAGGCTACACCGGCGCAACGGGTGCAACCGGCAAAGCCGGTAAAACCGGTAAAACCGGCTCTGGCGACACCATCGTGGTAGTGCCCAAGCAATAGTCCTGCACGCCTCAAACAGGGGGAGTAGGAAAAATCCCCTGACTTCGGTGTTTCGCATCGCGCTCGTTCGGCGCCATGCTCCAACGGGTTTTGAGCAGACGGCTCATGACGGCTGTTTCCTGGGAACGCTTGAGCGTTTTCACATAGCAGTGCTGCGCCGCCGTGCGCAGCACGCCGTCGCACAGGGCGGTGATCTGCTGGGGATGTGTACGGACACCTCGCAAAAATGCCCGCAAGTCCACTAGGGGCGTGAATCTGCAGTGCTGAGCAGCGCTTCAACCACTACCCGGCCACGCCGATGTGCACCATTAGCTGGTACTTCCATGGCGAGGTCGAAATGCTTGAGCCTGGAGCACCGGCTGCGCTCGACAGCGCCCGATCTCCCGTGCCTTCACGCATCGCCTTTGGTGGCCCGTACACCCGGCCTTCAATTTCGTGGAGCCCTGGGCCAGCACACGCAATGATGTTGCTTCTGCTTCCCGATGCGGTCCATCACCTTACGGGCATCGATCCCAAGGATTGGATGAACCGAATGGTCGACGTTGGCAACGTTCTCCCAGAGGATTGGTTGAAGATGTGCAGGTCGGTAGCTGCCGATCAAGACGATGGCCAGAGGGTGAGTCGCATCGAAGATTTTCTGCGTCCGAGATGGCAAGTCGCACGGCCCAAACGACCGTTGGGACTGCACCGCTACGCGGATTGGGCTACGGGTGTTGCGCTGCATGCAGCCACGTCACGAACGGGGCGCAGCCTGCGCCAGGTCGAGCGCCGAATTCTGCGATGGGCGGGGCAGCCTTTGCGAGAATTGAAAGGCTTC
>JBQMQB010000145.1:2486-6168 GCA_052172715.1 Giesbergeria sp.
AAGGCTTCTGGCCGTATCGGATATGGCAATGACTTGTTATGGGCCGAACGCAGCTGAGCGTAGAAGGCGTTTTGCTGATCACGGTTGGCGGGCCTAGCGGATCAACTTCATCGGTGGCTATAGCGGTGAGACAGGCTTGGCCATGTGGCGCAATGGCCGGTCTGGCCGGTCTGGTCGAGCTGGGGGCTGTGGAGGTCTTGCGTTGCCACCGGAGATTCTCGACTTAAGCGAAGCTCGCGCTTATGCAAACAGTGTTGCTAGCTATGGTTTTGATTGCGTTTGCAAGGGTATTGGCGAATGTGCCTGGGCTCTTAGGCGTTCGCTTTCATAATAAAAGCACCCATCGCCCGTTGGATCGCGGGTGCAAGTCAGCGAGGGAAGCGGTGGGCAAACATCAAGGTTTCTGTATTGACTGACCGTTCTTCTGCCAGTGCCTCCGTTGGCCCTTTGCTGTGGCGCCTGTCCACTTTGTTGCTCGGCTCGGGGGTGCTTGTGTTGGGCGTCGGGTTGCTGTTTTCTGTGTTGGGGCTGCGTGCTGGCGTGGCGGATTTTTCCAGTTTCACGCTGGGGCTGGTTACGGCCGCGTATTTCGCCGGCTTCGTGTTTGGCACGTTTGCGTGCCCGGTGCTGATTCGCAAGGTGGGGCACATTCGCGCGTTTGCCGTCATGGCGTCGCTGGCTTCCACCATGCCCATCCTTCACGCTTTTTGGGTGGATCCGTGGTTCTGGGGCTTGCTGCGCCTTGTGACGGGCATGTGCATGGTGGGGCTGTACATCACCATCGAAAGCTGGCTCAACGCTCTGGCGCCCAACGCACTGCGGGGGCGGCTGTTTGCGGTGTACATGACCATCAATTTCGTCGCCATGGCGCTGGGGCAGTGGCTGCTGCTGGTGGGTGACCGTTTGGGATTCGTGCCGTTTGCGCTGGTGTCGGTGCTGTTTTCGTTCGCCCTTGTGCCCATCACCTTGACCGAGGTGCCTGAGCCCGCTGTGGTCGAGGCGCCCAAGTTCAGCCTGCGCAAGCTCTACGACGCCTCACCCATGGGCATGGCTGCGGCGTTTGCGTCTGGCCTGATCACTGGCGCGTTCTACGGCATGAGCACGGTCTTCGGAAAATCCGTAGGTTTTACCGACGCCGGGGTGGCGAGCTTTATGGCAACCGCGATTCTGGGCGGCGCCGCGCTGCAGTGGCCGGTGGGCCATTACTCGGACAGCCACGACCGGCGCATCGTGCTGCTTTGGGTGTGCATTTTGGGCGCGATCGTCACGGCGCTGGCCTTCGTGCTGGCCAACGTATCGGTCGATTCTCTGCTTCCTTTGTCGCTGCTGTTCGGTGGGCTGATCTTTTCGATCTATGGCCTGGGTGTAGCGCACGTGAACGACATGATCGATTCGTCCCGGCTGGTGGAGTTCACTGGCGGTTTGCTGTTGATTCACGGCGTGGGCGCCGCTATCGGCCCGGTGCTGGCGGGTGCGGTGATGGACGTTGCAGGCCCAGCCAGCCTGATGCTGTTCTATGCCGCCGTGATGGCTGCGCTCGCGGTGTACTCTTTCAAGCGCATTCATGCGGCCGCCCCCGTGCCTACAGAACTGAAAGGCGATTTTGTGGCCATGGGCGGTAGCTCGCAGGCGGTGTTGCAGATGGACCCGCGCGCGCCAGCGGAGGGCGAAGAAGCGTCGAGCGACCCGCAATTCCAGGGCGGTAGCGCGAATTAATTGGAACCCGGCCCCAATTTGTCTTCGCCTTGCCACCGCTGCGTCAGTGCGTGGGGAAGGCCAAGCAAGTCCAGCACGCGTGCCACGCTGGCGTCCACGATGTCGGCCACGGTTTGCGGGTGCATATAGAACGCGGGCACAGGCGGGCAGACGATGGCGCCCATTTCGGTCACGCTGACCATGTTGCGCAAATGGCCGAGGTGCAGCGGAGTTTCGCGCACCATCAGCACCAGGCGGCGGCGCTCTTTCAGCACCACATCGGCGGCGCGGGTGAGCAGGTTGTCTGACAGGCTGTGCGCCACGGATGCCAGGGTGCGCATGGAGCAGGGCGCCACCACCATACCGGCGCACTGAAACGAGCCGCTGGCAATACTGGCGCCTACGTTGCGTGCGTCGTGCGCGTGGTGCGCCAACGCCTCGACGGCGGGGCGTTCCATGCCCAGTTCGTGGCGCAGCGTGCGCCACCCGGCGTCTGACACCACCAAGTGCGACTCAGTGCCGGGGCATTCGCGCAGCACCTGCAGCAGGCGCAAGCCGTACACCGCGCCGCTGGCGCCTGAGATGCCGACGATGATGCGCTGAGGGATGCTGGGGGTGGCCACAGGTGCCAAGCTTATGCCAATCGCAGTGCCTGACCGCTGTCGGTGGCCTGATTGGCAGCGTCGACAGTGCGGGAGGCGGCCACCAGTGGGTTGGCCAGCAGGTCTGCCTTCACCTGCTCCAGCACCAGGCTGGCCTGCGCCGGGTCAAAATCTTCGTGGCGGCGCTTTTTCACGCCGTACTGCTGCAACTGGTAATGCCGTTCGGCGGTGATGCCGTGGCGGGCCAAGCACCCCTGCACGCAGTTGAGCGGGCAGCCATCAAGCGCGATGATGGGGCGGGCCGAGCGGGCGGTGCGCACCAGGCTGGGCACGTCGCCACCGACGCCGGCAATGCACGACATTTCGGCCACGCCAGCACGGTCCAGCCGCAGGGCCACGTGGTTGGCCAGTTGCGCGGCGCTCGAACACCCCGAGCAGGAATACACCAAGGGCAATGTGTCTGTGTCGCTGCTCATGGCCGGGCACCAGGGGTGAGCGGGTCGGCCGTGCGCGCCCCAGGGCGCAGCGCTGCCAAGCGCGAGAGCACTTGGCGCGGCGCCCACTGCTGCAGGTCGAGCACGGGCAGTTCCAGCGCGTCGAGCGTGTTCTTCACCACCAGGCCCAGTTCGGTGTCGCCTTCCATGACCAGGCGGCGGTTGAAGAACAGCGTGTCCGGATCTTGCTGGCGCTGGGCCAGCAGCAGAAAGTCGTGTGCGCTGGCGCTGATGCACAGGTCGGTCTCGCGTTGGCGCGGGCGGGCGGCAAAGGCGGCGCCGGTCCAGGTGAAGTCCAAGGTCACGCGGGCGTCGCGCACCTGAATGCGCAGGCGCTTGCCCAGCAGCATGGCGCCCACATCCTGCGGCAGCTGGCGCGCCACGCTCAGGTTGAGCGCGGTGACCAGCAGCAGCGAACCAGGGTACGCAGGCAACCGCCCGGTGAGCGCCGCCAGCGGTGTGGGCAGGGTGAAGGGGTTGGGGGCGTTCATGGCGGTCCTTGTGTGGTGGTGCACGGCATCACATTTAATAGCTGTTGGCGCTTATCCCGTAAGCGTTAGAGCCACTTTTTGCTAAAATTTCCGAATGGTGTCGGAATGGGCTTCAGGCCGCGGCCATCGCCTCGGTCTCGACCAGGTCCAGGCCGGGCTGGCCATGCCAGTAGCCGTTGCAGCTCTGGTCGGGCACCAGGGGCTGGAGCTGGGCACGGGCGTCTTGCGGCGCCAGGGTGCCCCGGCGCACGGCGTCAAACAGGGCAAGGACTTCGCCCGTGTGCTGCGCCTGCGGGCTGATGCGCGCCACGGCCACGCCCATACGCTGCATGCGCGGCAGCTCGTCGATCAGGTTGTGCACGCGGGCCGATTGCGTCTGGATGCCGTTGAGCACCAGAAA
>JBQMQB010000146.1:0-6144 GCA_052172715.1 Giesbergeria sp.
TTCGAGAGTCTGGCCATGGGGTCCAGCGACGATTTTTAGCAAAAATGGCCGCTAGGGAAATTCTGCATTAATCGACTCTCGAAGTGCTTGTCGAGCCGATGCGCTGAGAAAATCTAAGCCATGAAACAAGCGGACCTTGGCCTGAACCTGACAACCAAACGCACGCGCAAGCGTGAGTTCCTGGGGGAGATGGAGCGCGTAGTGCCGTGGGAGGCGCTGGTTGCCTTGATCACGCCGTACGCACCGCAAGGCAAGCGCGGACGCCCGCCGTTTGCTGTGGAGACCATGCTGCGAGTGCACTTCATGCAGCAGTGGTTTACGCTGAGCGATCCGGCCATGGAAGAGGCACTGCACGACGTGCCGTTGTTCCGTGAATTCGCTGGCCTGACCTGGGACACCGCAGTGCCCGACGAGACGACGATTCTTCGATTCCGCCGGCTGCTGGAAGAACACAAGCTGGCCCCGCAGATCCTGGCGCTCATCAACGAACTGCTCAGCGCCAAGGGCCTGCTGCTGCGCACCGGCACCGTCGTCGATGCCACACTGATTGCCGCACCGAGCTCGACCAAAAACGCATCGGGTGAGCGCGACCCGCAGATGAAGCAAAGCCAGAAGGGCAATCAGTGGTACTTCGGCATGAAGGCCCACATTGGCGTGGACGCGGACTCGGGTCTGGTGCACACGGTGCGGGGAACGGCCGGCAGCGTCAGCGATGTGGTCGAGGCCAATACGTTGCTGCACGGCGAGGAAATCGAAGCCTGGGGCGACGCTGGCTACCAGGGCGCAGCCAAGCGGCCCGATGCCAAGGAAGGCGTGCGCTGGAACATTGCCATGCGCCCGGGTAAACGCAAGCTGCTGGACAAGAGCCGGCTGGTCGACGACCTGACCGACCAACTCGAACGCATCAAGGCCAGCATCCGGGCCAAGGTCGAGCATCCGTTTAGGGTCATCAAGCGCCAGTTTGGCCACGTCAAGGTGCGCTACCGCGGCTTGACCAAGAACACCGCACAACTGCATACGCTGTTTGCGCTGTCCAACCTGTGGATGGCCCGGCGGACTTTGATGAGAACGCAGGGATGAGTGCGCCTGCAAACGGCCAAATGGCCAAGAAACCAGCCGTACGGGCCGAAAGGCCGCTGCTTAGCGCACCGAATCTGTGAATTGGCTCCACTGGGAGCCATCAGCACACTCAAAGTCGCTTTAAGCAGAGCATCCTTAGAGGGCTCTTTTCATAAGAATTTTTAGTAATTACTCTGGCCTTGCGGCCGACATGCCCCGACCAAAACCCCTTGTCTCCATAATCGGCATCCATGGACAAACTCAAGGCTTTCGAGTCTTTCGTATCGGTCGCCACGCGCGGGAGCCTGACTGCGGCGGCGCGAGCGGAGGGCGTGGCGCCCGCCATCATGGGGCGGCGGCTCGACGCCCTGGAAGAGCACCTGGGCGTCAAGCTGCTGGTGCGCACCACGCGCCGCATCAGCCTGACGCACGAAGGCAGCGCCTTTCTGGAAGACTGCCAGCGCGTGCTCTCCGATGTGGCCAATTCCGAGGCCAGCGTCTCGGCAGGCGGCATCAGGGCCAGTGGGCATTTGCGCATCACGGCGCCGGCAGGTTTTGGCCGCCGCCATGTGGCGCCGCTGGTCCCAAGTTTTCGTGCTCAGCACCCCGAAGTCACGATCTCGCTCAACCTGAGCGACCGCGTGGTCGATCTGGCCGGCGAGGGCTTTGATTGCGCCGTGCGCGTGGGCGATCTGCCCGATTCTTCGCTGGTCAGCGTGCGCGTGGCCGACAACCGGCGGCTGTGCGTGGCGACGCCGCAGTACCTGGACCAGCACGGCACGCCCGCTGAGCCGGCCGATCTGGCGCAGCACGCCTGCCTGACCCTGTCGAGCGAGGCCTCGCAAACACGTGGCTGGGCGTTTTGTATGCCCTTGCCGGGTGGCGGCAGCGAGGTGATGCACCTGCGTCCGCGTGGCCCGCTTGATTGTTCGGACGGTCAGGTGCTGTTCGACTGGTGCCTCGCCGGCCACGGCATTGCCTGGCGCAGCACCTGGGAAGTCGAGCGTGAGATCGCCTCGGGCCAGCTGGTGGCCGTGCTGGAAGACTATGCCGCGCCACCCAACGGCATCTACGTCGTCTTTCCCCAGCGCAAGCACCTGCCACTGCGGGTGCGTCTGTGGATCGAATTTCTCAAACACCACTATGGCCAGCCGCAGTTCTGGCAAATCGGAGTCGCCGCGTGATTCTTGAATCGTTTCTGGCCTACTTCCACCTCGTGGCCATCTTCACCATGGTGGTCTTCATGGCCAGCGAGGCTGCGATGTGCCGCAGCGAATGGATGAACGCCGCTGTGGTGCACCGCCTCGTGCGGCTCGATCTGATCTACGGCATTGCCGCGCTGTGCGTGCTGCTGGCGGGTCTGGCGCGCACCTTTTGGGGCTTCAAGGGAGCCGGCTGGTACTGGAGTCAGCCGCTGCTGCATTTCAAGATCGCGGTTTTCATCGTGATCGGGCTGATGTCGCTCAAGCCCACGTTCTCCTTTCTTCGCTGGCGCCGCAAGCTGATCGCGACGGGCGAGCTTCCGCCGCCGCAAGAGGTGCGCGCCGCGCGCCGCTGGGTGATGATTGAGACCCACTTGCTTGGCTTGCTGCTGCTTGCGGCCGTGCTGCTGGCGCGCGGGGTGCTGACGCGCGGATGAGGCATCGCACCCCATACAAAAAAACCCCGCGTCGCGGGGTTTTTGCTGTGTGCGGAGCGGGGCTTACTTTTTCAGGCATTCGCTCATGAAGGTTTTGCGCTCTGCGCCCTTCTTGCCGGCGGCTTCGGCGTTGCAGCTCTTCATCTTGCTTTGCTGGGTGGCCTGGGCCTCAGGCTTGTTGCTCAGGCAGGTCTTCATAAAGGCCTTGCGCTCGTCGCCTTTCATGTCTTTGGCGTCGGCATTGCAGGCCTTCATTTTCGACTGCTGCTTGGTGGGCGCTTTGGCGGCGGCAGGTGCCGCGCCCGCAGACGCGGGTGCGTCGGCGGCCCAGGCGGTACCGAAAGCGCAGGCAAATCCAAGAGTGGTCAGGGCAAGAAGCTTTTTCATTGGGGCTCCGTTGGAGGGGAAACGGGGCCAAAGCACCCCGCGAGCGCAATATACGCCTGAGCGAAGCACGGCGGCGCGCCCCGTAAAATCCACGGATGCTTACTGCCAAAAAACAACTGCTCGCGGCCCTGGCCGACGTGCTTGAGGACTTTTCGCCCGGCGCTGGCGCGCGTGCTGCGTTTGAATCGCCCAAAGTGGCCGCCCATGGCGACTATGCCTGCACCGCCGCCATGCAACTGGCCAAGCCCCTCAAAGCGAACCCGCGCGAGCTGGGCGAGCGCTTGCGCACCGCGCTGCAGGCCACGCCCGCTTTCGCGCGCTGGGTGGATGGGCTGGACATTGCGGGCCCGGGCTTTCTCAACGTGCGTCTGAAGCCCGCCGCCAAACAGCAGGTGGTGCAGGAGGTGCTGGAGTCGGGTGAGCGTTTCGGCATGCAGCCGCCTACTGGGCACAAGGTGCTGGTGGAGTTTGTTTCGGCCAACCCCACGGGGCCACTGCATGTGGGCCACGGCCGCCAGGCGGCGCTGGGCGACGCCATTTGCAACTTGTTTGCCAGCCAGGGCTTTGGCGTACACCGCGAGTTCTATTACAACGACGCTGGCGTGCAGATCCAGACGCTGGCCCACAGCACCCAGTTGCGCGCCAAGGGCTTCAAGCCGGGTGACGATTGCTGGCCCATCGATCCCGAAAACCCGGCGAGCAAAGCCTTCTACAACGGCGCCTACATCCAGGACATCGCCGACGATTTTCTGGCAAGAAAGACCGTAAAGGCCGACGACCGGGCGTTTACCGCCAGCGGTGATGTCGACGATATCGAGTCGATTCGCCAGTTCGCCGTGGCCTACCTGCGCAATGAGCAGGACAAGGACCTGCACGCTTTCAACCTGCAGTTCGATGAGTACTACCTCGAATCGAGCCTCTACACCAGCGGTCGCGTAGAGGCCACGGTCAACCTGCTCATTGCCAACGGCAAGACCTACGAGCAGGACGGTGCGCTGTGGCTCAAGAGCACCGACTACGGCGACGACAAGGACCGCGTCATGCGCAAGCAAGACGGCACTTACACCTATTTCGTGCCCGACGTGGCCTATCACATCGCCAAGTGGGAGCGTGGCTACACCAAAGTCGTCAACATCCAGGGCACCGACCACCATGGCACCATCGCCCGTGTGCGCGCTGGGCTGCAGGCGGCCGATGTGGGCATTCCGCAGGGCTACCCCGACTACGTGCTGCACACCATGGTGCGCGTGGTCAAGGGCGGCGAAGAGGTCAAGATCAGCAAGCGCGCGGGCAGCTACGTGACGCTGCGTGATCTGATCGAGTGGACCAGCAAGGACGCGGTGCGCTTCTTTTTGCTTAGCCGCAAGCCTGACACCGAATACACCTTTGATGTGGACTTGGCCGTGGCGCAGAACAACGAAAACCCGGTGTACTACGTGCAGTACGCGCATGCGCGCATCTGCTCGGTGCTGGCGGCCTGGGGCGGCCAGGTAGCGAGCCTGGAGGGCGCTGACCTCTCGCCATTGGACGGCCCGCAGGCCCAGGCCCTGATGCTGCAACTGGCCAGATACCCCGAGATGCTGACTGCAGCTACCGAGGGCGAAGCGCCGCACGACGTCACCTTCTACCTGCGTGACCTGGCTGCGAGTTACCACAGCTACTACGATGCCGAGCGCATCCTGGTGGACGACGAACGTGTCAAAACAGCGCGCCTGGCGCTCGTCGCCGCCACGGCCCAGGTATTGCACAATGGGCTGGCGGTGCTGGGCGTCTCGGCGCCGCGCAGAATGTGAAACACGGCAAGCATATGAACAAAAAACAAACGGGTGGGACCATCGTTGGCTTGATCGTCGGCTTGCTGATTGGCCTGGGCGTGGCACTGGGCGTTGCCGTCTATGTCACCAAGTTGCCGGTACCCTTTTTGAACAAGGGCGCGACGCGCAGCAGCGACCAGGACAGCGCCGAGGCGCAAAAGAACAAGAATTGGGACCCGAATTCGCCGCTGTATGGCAAGAGCGGCGCCCGGCCGGCGCCTGCGGGTTCTGCGGGCCCGGCCGCAGGGGTCGCGGCAGCGCCAGCGTCTGCACCGGCTGCGACGCCGCCAGCAACGCCAGCGAAGGTGCCCGACGATCCTTTGGGCGACCTGGCCAAGGCTCGCAGCGCAGCGCCGCCCGCTGCGGCGAACGCCGCCACAGCCACAGCCGCGATCGATCCCTTTGACTACTTCGTGCAGGCTGGGGCCTTCCGCACCCAGCAGGATGCCGATGCACAGCGTGCCAAACTGGCTATGCTGGGCTGGGAAGCGCGCGTGAACGAGCGCGAGCAGAACGGCCGCACGGTGTTTCGCGTGCGCATCGGCCCCTTCGTCAAGCGCATTGATGCCGAGCAGCTCAAGGAAAAGCTCGATGGCGCCGGGGTGGAGTCTGCTCTGGTGCGCGTGCAGCGCTGAACTTTTCCACCCTGGCCCACTCCCACTGCCGAACCCTCACAGGAGCCTGTTGAATGAATCGTCGAGATTTTTCCGCCACTGCGGCGGCCGTAGTCGCAGCATCGAGCTTTTCGCTGCCCGTCTTCGCCCAGAGCGCTGCGCCCAAGGAAGGCAAGGAGTACACCCGGCTTTCCAAACCCGTGCCCACTGAAGCGCCGGCCGGTAAGGTCGAGGTGATCGAGTTCTTTTGGTACAACTGCCCACACTGCAACGAGTTTGAGCCCACGCTGGAAGCCTGGCTCAAGACACCGCCCAAAAATATGGCGTTCCGCCGGGTTCCCATCGCGTTCAATGCCAGCTTCGCACCGCAGCAAAAGCTGTATTACGCTTTGGAAGGCTTGGGCAAGGTCGATGAACTGCACGCCAAGCTGTTTCGAGCCATCCATGTCGAGAAGCAAAATTTGTCCAAGGACGATGGGATTTTTGCCTGGATCGGCAAGCAGCCGGGCATGGATTTGGCCAAGTTCAAGGAGATGTACGCCTCTTTCACCGTCTCCAACCAGGTCCGCAAGGCGGCTCAGTTGCAAGACGCCTATGGTGTCGAAGGCGTTCCGTCCATGGGCGTGGCAGG
>JBQMQB010000147.1:0-6102 GCA_052172715.1 Giesbergeria sp.
TGCGCCAGCGGAATGCTCTCGCGGATGTGCCAGAGCTGTTGCGCTTGGGCAATGCTTTCGGCCACTACGGCGTCGCTCACGCAGCCGGATTCAAACGCCGCTTCCAGCAGCGCTTCGAAACGTGCCCGCGCGTGGTCTTCGGATTCGCTGTCGGAGTTTTCCAACAGCACGCCGTACTGCGCATCTTCCTGATCCACAAATGGCACGCGCAGTTGCGGCATGTGTTTGGCGACCAGCGAGAGGGCGAATTTCCCCATTACCTCAAAGCCCGTCAGGTCGGAGCCAAGGCGCCGCTGCGCCAGTGCGAGCAGCGCCACGGCCTGCTCCATCGACGGCACGGCCGCCCAGGCGGTCAGGCGTGCAGCAGGGCGGGGGAAGAGTTTGAGCGTGGCGGCGGTGATGATGCCCAGTGTGCCTTCGCTGCCAATCATCAGATTGCGCAGGTCATAACCGGTGTTGTCCTTGCGCAGGCCACGCAGGCCGTTCCAGATGTCGCCTTGCGGCGTGACGACCTCTAGTCCTAGGCAGAGTTCCCGCGTGTTGCCGTAGCGCAGCACTTGTGTGCCGCCGGCGTTGGTGCCCAGGTTGCCGCCAATGGTGCAGCTGCCTTCGGCGGCGAGCGAGAGGGGGAACAGCAGGCCCGCGGCTTCGGCCGCGGCTTGCACGCTTTGCAGGATGCAGCCGGCCTCGACCGTCATGGTGAGGTTGGCCAGATCGGTCTCGCGCACGGCGTTCATGCGCGTGAGGCTCAGCACCAGCTCGCGCCCCGAGGTGTCGGGTGTGGAGCCTACCGACAGGCTGGTGTTGCCGCCTTGTGGCACCACGGGCACGCCGAAGGCCGCGCAGGCGCGCACCACATCGGCCACTTCTTGCGTGTTCGCGGGGCGCACTACGGCGAGGGCCTTGCCCTGGCGGCGGCCGCGCCAGTCGCGCTCCCAGGCTGTCAGGTCGCCTTCGGTCAGTACATGGGCCTCGCCGACGAGGCTGCGCAGAGTGGCTAGAAAATCAGACATGGCGTTTTCTTGGGGCCAAAGGCCTTGGCCTTCGGTGTACTACGGGGTTGCAACCGCTGGGGTGGGCACTGTTAGTGCCTTGCGCAGTCGCAGACGAATGTGGGCGGTGCAGGCGGTGAACAGGACCAGGCACAGGGCGATTTCTACCATCGCCAGCCAATTACTAGGTGGGCGGTCGCTCCAGCCGCGCACGACGCCTTCGGTGAAGTACAGCCAGACCATCAAGCTGACCCAGCGGTAGGTGTACATGCGGTTCTTCAGAAAGCCGGCCAGCGGCAGGCACAGCGGTAGCGCCTTGAGCGCCAGCCAGGAGCCGCCCGGCCGTAGCGGCGCCAGCCACAGCTCCCAGGCCAGGCACAGCGCAATGAGCGCGAGCAGGCTTATTACGGCCACGTTGCGCGCGCGCTGCACGGCAGGCGGGGCAACGTTGGGTGGCGAGTGGGCAGGCGGGGAGGGTAGGTCAGTGGGGTTCAAGGCAGGCATCGCGGTGGCATCATAGCGAGCATGGATTCTCCCCACCGCCCGCCGGTGCACCGCGTGCAGGCGGTGCTTCACGATCTTTCGCATTTTCCCTGGAAAATCACGGCGCAGACCTTGCGCGAGCGATTCCGCGAAGACCGCCTGGGCCTTACTGCCAGCAGCCTTACCTTCACCACCATTCTGGCGCTGGTGCCGTTTTTCACGGTGGTGCTGGCAGTGTTCAGCGCCTTCCCCATGTTTGGCCGGGTGCAGGAGGTGTTGCAGGCCTGGCTGTTGCACAGTCTGGTGCCTGATTCGATTTCGCGTCCGGTTCTAGACTATCTCGGCCAGTTTGCGGCCAAGGCCAGTCAGCTCGGGCTGGTCGGTTTCAGCGTGCTCATCATTACTGCTCTGGCGCTGATGCTCACGGTCGACCGCACTTTTAACAACATCTGGCGCGTGCAGCGCCTGCGCCCGTTAGGCCAGCGGGTGCTGATTTACTGGGCGGCGATCACTTTTGTGCCGCTGCTACTTGGCTCCAGCCTGGCGCTCACCTCGTATGCCATTTCGGCGTCCCGCGGCCTGGTGGAGTCGCTGCCCAATGGGGTGGAGCTGTTCATCAATTCGTTGCAGTTTCTAGTGTTGGCCGGCGGCATGGCCAGTCTGTACCGCTCGGTACCCAACACGCAGGTAAGGTGGCGGCACGCGTTGGCCGGCGGGGTTTTTGTCTCGGTGTGCATGGAACTGGCCAAGAAGGGTCTCGCGCTGTATCTGGCCCGCGTGCCCACTTATTCGGCGGTGTACGGCACCTTTGCCACGCTGCCTATTTTGTTGGTGTGGATCTACATTGCCTGGGTCATCGTGCTGTTGGGTGCCGTGGTGGCGGCCTATCTGCCCAGCCTGATGGCCGGTGTGGCGCGGCGCTCGGGCCACCAGGGCTGGGCGTTTGAGCTGGCGGTGGAAACCTTGCAGCATTTGCAGAATGCCCGCCTCTCGCACCAGCGCGGTGTGCGTGTTACGGCACTGGCGCGGCGCCTGCGGGTCGATGCACTGCAGCTTGCGCCCGCGCTTGAAGCACTGTTGGCGCTCGACTGGATCGCACGCATCGAAGAGAGCACCGAGCAGCGTCGTGACGAGCCTCGCCTGGTGCTGCTGGCCGACCCTGCCACTACGCAGCTTGCCCCGTTGGTGCAGCGCTTGCTGCTGGAGCGCGGCCCGCATGTGGAGGCGCTTTGGCAAGGCGCCCAGTTCGACCATTTGAGCCTGGCCGATGCGCTGGGTGCGCCTGCTGGAGAGTCCTCTGCCTCGTCGGTCGAAAAAATGTGAGAAAAATGGTGCTTGCGATTTATAGATAAGGGCTAGCAGCTATTTAAGTGATAGCAATCTACAAACTTGCAGCTGCCGCCCGCCCGCTTTGCACCGCGCCTTCGAGCGTGGCCGGGTAGGGCCCGGCGATGTAGTCGCCGCAGGCCCATAGTCCGGGGGCAATGTGCGCCGCTGGGCGTGCCAGGCCAGGTGTGCAGGCAAACGTGGCACGGCGCTCCACCACGGTTTGCAGGCAAGTGAGGCCTTCAATACCCAATTCGCGTGCGCCCTGCTGCAGCACTTGCGCTTCGCTCTGGGCGCGTTCTGTGCGGCTGGCGCTGGCGACGAAGGCCAGCAGGCCGGGTGGGCCGCCAAGCTGGCTGCGGTCGAAGACGAATTGCGCCGGGCCAGAGCGCAGCGCCAGCATGGGCTGCGCCAGCACAGAGGTGGTGGGCGCCTGCGCATACACCGTGGTGATGGCTTCATAGCGCAGCGCCTGCGCACTTGCGGCCCAGTCGCACAGGGCAACGGCGCCGGGTAGCGGCGCGGCCTGCGCGCACTGCGCCACCAGGCGCGCTGCGTCTACGCTGGTGGTGGCGAGCACCACGGCGTCGAACGGCGCGCCGTCCAGCGTCCAGCTGCTGCCCGATGCTGCCAGCACCTGCACGCGTTGCCCGGTGCGCACGATGGCGCCGCGCGAGCGCAGCCAGCGCCCAGCGGCGTCAGGCAGCAGGGTGCCCAAGTCCACGCGCGGCAGCAGCAGGTTGGAACCACCGGGGCCGCTGAACAGGCTGTCGCGCAGGATGCGCAGAAACACCTGGCCGCTGGCCTCTTCAGCCGGCGTATTCAGAGCGGCAACACACAGCGGCTCAATAAATTCGCTCAGCAACCTTGGCGGCAGGCCGGTGCAGAGCGTTGCCACCGACACCTCGGCCGGGCAGGCAAAGCGTCGGCGCTGCCAGGCCTGCGCACGCGCCAGCAGAGCAAAACGTTCGCGCCAGCTCCAGCCGCGGGCGCGGGCAATGCCCAGCACTGCGTCCCAGGGCGGAGCCATGTCGGGCCACTGCAGGCCGCCGCCGTCGGGAAAGCGCAGCGCCAGCGGCAGGCGCAGCAGGGCGGTCTGTGGGTCTACGCCGACCTGCTCCATCAGTGACAGGCAGGCGGTGTAGGCGCCAATGAGGATGTGCTGGCCGTTGTCGAGCAGCAGGGGTGTGCCGTCCGGCTGCGGGATGGCGAGCGCGCGCGCCCGGCCGCCCAGCGAGCGGCTTGCCTCCATCAGTGTCACGTCGTGCCCGGCCTCGGCGGCCGCGACGGCCGCTGCCAGCCCGGCCCAGCCACCGCCGACCACGGCCACCCGCATGCGCATGCCCGTCACGTGGTTACATCCGCCCCAGGGCTTGCATCTTCCAGGCGAGCCAGAACTTGCGCAGCGGCGTGAGCGCAATGCGCTGGTGCAGCACCTGGAAGTTGTCGCGCTCGATCTCACGCAGCAGGGTGCGGTAGATGCTGGCCATCATCAGGCCGGGCTTTTGAGCGCGCAAATCCTCTGCTGGCAACAAAGCCAGTGCCTCGTCGTAGAGGCGCTGTGCGCGCTCGGTTTGAAAGCGCATCAGCGCGGTAAAGCGATCGGAGTATTTGCGTTCCAAAATTTCGTTGGCTTTCACATCGAACTGCTGCAACTCGTTCACCGGCAGGTAGATGCGCCCGCGCATTGCGTCTTCGCCCACATCGCGCAGGATATTGGTCAG
Organism: Giesbergeria sp.; assembly: GCA_052172715.1. Lineage (GTDB taxonomy): Bacteria > Pseudomonadota > Gammaproteobacteria > Burkholderiales > Burkholderiaceae_C > Simplicispira. The sequence continues at coordinate 4,526 of JBQMQB010000147.1, forward strand.
CTGCAGCGCCTGGCCCAGCGTATGGGCATAGCGGGTGGTGGCCTCTTGCGTCTGGCCAAAGATGCGCGCCGCCACCTCGCCGACCACGCCGGCCACCAGGTGGCAGTAGCGCTGCAGGCCGGGGTAGTCGAGGTAGCGGTTCTGGTTCAGGTCCATCTCGCATCCCTCGATGATGCCGAGCAGCTGTGCTGGTTCGATGCCAAAGGTTTGCGCATGAGGCATCAGCGCTTGCATCAGCGGGTGGGTGGGCTTACCTGCAAACGCTTGGGCCACCTCGCCACGCCACCAGGCCAGCTTGCTGTGTGCCACGCCAGAGTCGGCGACTTCGTCGACAACGTCGTCGATTTCGCGGCAAAAAGCGTAAAAAGCCGTGATGGCCTGGCGCCGCTGCTCGGGAAGGAACAGGAAGGCGTAATAAAAACTGCTGCCCGAAGCGGCGGCTTTTTCTTGAACGTACTGCTGCGGATTCATAAGCCCGACATTGTCCCATGGGCCCGCGCGCCTACACTCGTGCTCACACGCTATGAACTTGAATTCCCTCCTCGTCCTTGGTATTGAGTCGTCCTGCGACGAAACCGGCGTGGCGCTGGTGCGCACGCACGGTGCACCGGTGCCCACGCTCCTCGCGCACGCATTGCACAGCCAGATTGAAATGCACCAAGCCTATGGCGGTGTAGTGCCCGAGCTCGCCAGCCGCGACCACATCCGCCGGGTGCTGCCCCTTACCGAAGCGGTGCTGAGGGATGCCAACTGCACCTTGGCGCAGGTCGATGTGGTGGCGTATACCCGTGGGCCGGGTCTGGCCGGCGCGCTGCTGGTGGGTGCGGGCGTGGCCTGCGCGCTGGGTGCGGCGCTGGAGGTGCCGGTGCTTGGTGTGCACCACTTGGAGGGGCATTTGCTCTCGCCCTTCCTCAGTGCCGACCCGCCGGAATTTCCTTTTGTCGCGCTGCTGGTCTCTGGCGGCCACACGCAGTTGATGCGGGTCGATGGCGTGGGCCAGTACGTATTGCTCGGTGAAACCATCGACGATGCCGCCGGCGAAGCCTTTGACAAGTCGGCCAAGCTGATGGGCCTGGGCTACCCCGGCGGCCCGGCCCTTTCGAAGCTGGCGGAGCAGGGCGATGGAGCAGCATTTAAGCTGCCACGCCCGCTGCTGCACAGAGACAACCTCGATTTTTCCTTTGCCGGGCTGAAGACTGCGGTGATGACGCAGGCCAAGAAGCTCGGCGACGAGTTGCCTGCCCGCAGAGCCGACCTTGCCGCCAGTACCCAGGCCGCCATCGTCGAGGTGCTGGTGAAAAAATCGCTGGTAGCACTGGCGCAAACCGGTTTGCAGCGCCTGGTGGTGGCCGGCGGCGTGGGTGCCAACCGGCATTTGCGCGAGCAGCTCAATGCCGCCTGCAAAGCGCGCGGCGTGCGCGTGCACTACCCCGAGCTGCATTTGTGCACCGACAACGGCGCCATGATTGCGCTGGCGGCTGCCATGCGGCTGCAATCGGGTTGCGAGACGGCCAATCGCGACTACGCGTTTGACGTCAAGCCCCGCTGGCCGCTCGATTCGCTGGTGTGTGCGCTTT
>JBQMQB010000148.1:0-4191 GCA_052172715.1 Giesbergeria sp.
CCTGCAGCGGTGTCAGCATGTCGGGCGTGGTGTCCAGCAGCGTGGCGATGCTGCCCATCTCGGTGTCCATGCCCGTGGCGGTGACCACGGCATGGCCGGTGCCTTGGGCGATGGCGGTGCCCTTAAAGACCATGTTCAGCCGGTCACCCAGCGCTGTCGGCGCCGACAACGGCTCCGCGTCTTTCAGCACCGCCTCGCTCTCGCCGGTGAGGGATGCCTCCAGCACACGCAGCGCAGCAGCCTGCGTCAGGCGCGCGTCGGCGCCTACGGCATCGCCTTCGGCCAGCACCAGCAGATCGCCCTTGACCAGTTTGGCGCTCGGCACACGGGCCACCGCGCCGCCGCGCATCACCGCCGAGGTGGCGGTAGTCATCTTCGCCAACGCCGCCACGGCTTGCGCGGCCTTGGACTCCTGCAGCCAGCCCAGCACTGCGTTCAACACCACTACGACTGCGATGACGATCGCATCCAGCGGCCAGCCTGCGACGCCGCCTTCACCGCGGCCCTCGAACCACCAGGCGGCCAAGGCCACGGCCGCCGCCGCACCCAGCAGGTGAACCAGCGGGTCCCGCAATTGCGCCAACGCGCGGCGCCAAGCGGGCATGGGGGGCACGGCGCGCAGTTCGTTGGGGCCGTCTGCCACCAGTCGCTTGGCGGCTTCTTCAATACTGAGGCCGCGCTCCAAGTCGGCACCGAGCGACCGAGCCAGTGCGGCAGCGTCAATTAACGAAAAGTCGTCGGACATGTTCTGCGGTGTCTTCGCCTGCAGTGCTGCATCAGTCATAGGGCGGCTCCAGCAGGCATTCCAGGCGGCACGCATCGCCAACAAGCAGGAGCCACAAATCGATTAGCACGCCCGCGTCGAGATCGCCGACGCGCGCACCCATGACAAGACCAGAGCTGGGTGTGAGACTTTGTACTGGACTTGCCGCCCCACTCTGCCGCCGCGCGGGCGCAGTACACCCAGGCGAGAGAGAACCAACCGTTCGGACAGGCCATGCGCCACGCCGCGGTCGAGTTGAAGGCAACGAACCCGTCACAAAGATGCCGACGCTGAACCAGTAGACATCGGAGCGAACTCGACAGGCTCAACCGGCCCGGGTCGGCCCGCTTGCGCCCTAGTCACAGCGCCCACAGCCACGTCGGAAATGCGGCCGCTCTCGTCGTGCAGCACAGTGACAATTTGATTGTTGTGGAATATGTCGAGCATTTGACTGGAGATGTCGAAACTGCTGATGAGTTGGCTGTCCTTGAGCACCGGAATGGATTTACGTCGCTCGTCACCGCCGTGACGAATCTGGTTGTACTTGGCCCATATTGACAGAATCAAGGCGTTGACCAGGCCGACCCGCAAATAGAAAAGCAGTGTTTCGAGGGTGGCGAACAACCGCTCAAAGCGCGGTTCACACAAGACCTAATCTTGAAAGAGCAAACCGGCTCACTTGCGCTGAAGCTCAAAGGATAAATGGCTATTCTCGCTTATATGGCATATGTTCACAGCTATATTTTTTATAGTGATTTGCAGCGTGACCCGTGTGCGCGCGATGTCGACAAGACGGCGGCAGATCGTCCCAAGGCAACGGCACGCACGGATGGCATTTTTGGGGCTACCGGGCTTGTGCGTTGCGAGCTGCACCACAGGCGCACGGCCCGACAACATTCACTATGTTCGCAGGCGTACAGACCTGCTGCTGGTTTGTCTCTACCCTTTGGCTATCGACGCAACGAATGGGTTGTGCGATTCGTAGGCTGAGCCCCTTTCAGCCTGTGAAACAGATCGACGCTTCACCAACAGGAACTCACTATGAACAAAGACCAAGTCAAAGGCGCCGTCAAAGACATCGCAGGAAAAATCCAGGAGGAAGGCGGCAAGCTGATCGGTAACCCGACCCAGCAAGCCAAAGGTGTGGCCAACCAAGTCAAAGGACAAGCACAACAGCATCTTGGCAACGTCAAGGAACTGATCAAGGACGCCAAGAACGTCTAGGCGTCGGCGATTTCACGCCAGCCAGGCTGAACTTCGAATCAGAAGTTCAGCCTTTTCTATTTGGCGCGGCAGATTGCGTATGGCTTTTTCTTGAACGAAGCCCAATCCCAGCGAGAGTTCTGCCAAGGCACTGCAAGCGCCGACGATTCCGATCGGTCAGCCTTGTACGTTCCGAGTAGGCCCGCAAGCCTAATGCTGGCCTTGCATCAGTTCTGAAAAGAGTTTCAAGTCGGCGGCGTAGCAGCTACAGGCCTGCGCTTCGAGCGCCGCGCGGTCTTGCACGGTGAGTTCACCGCGGTGGTAGCTGATCAGGCCGCTCCTTTGGAACTCGCTGGCGGCGACCGTGACGCCCACGCGCCGCACGCCAAGCATGAGCGCCATGAATTCCTGGGTGACGTGAAAGGTGTCGGCATGTGCTCGGTCTTGGCACATCAGCAGCCAGCGCGCCAGGCGTGGACCGATAGCGTGAAAGCGCTCGCAGGCTGAGGCCAGCGTTTGCTGGTGCAGCCGCACCAGCAGGCTGGTCTGAATCACCTGCGCCAGCGCCGGGCTGGCAGTGCATTCCTGCCTCAAGGTCTCGGCTTCGATGCGAAGGCATTGGCCCTGCCCCTGCACCAGCCCGCGCCAGGGCGTCTTGGCCAGGCCCAGCACCAGCTCAGAGCCGAGCATGGATTCTCGTCCCACCATGCCCACCTCCAGCGCGGGGTAGGTGTCCACATCGATCACCAGCGAAATGAAGCCCGTCTGCGGAAAGTAGGCGTGGCTCAGCGGCTGCCCGCGCACGCTGAGTTCGGCGGAGAGCACCAGCTCGAAAGGTTCGCACTCGTCCAGCAGGCGCATGCGCGCCGCCTTGGGAAGTTGCTGGATCAGCAGGTTTTCGGCTTGTGCCATCAGCATGTCTTCATTGTTCGTTCAGAAACACCAAAAGGGGTGGCATCTGGAAGCGACCACACCCACGCGCATGGACCCACCGCTTCACAGTCTGGTGTGCGCCGCAGCTCCTGACTGTGTGTCAGCGCACATAAGGGGTGTTTTGCACCCCAGCCTGTGGCGAAATTGCTTGACTGCACACCACCGCAGCAGGTCTCACGCTTCCCGCGCGCCCAGCGGTGCTTCGGGTACATCGAGAAGTAGCGGCCAAGCTCAGGCCTTGGCTGGCTGCGGCACACCACCTGCAATACGGCGCGCACCGGTGGACGATTGCGCGGCGGGCCTTGTGGGTTCGGGTACCGGCGCTCGGGACCCAGAGGCGTGGCCTGCGGGCGGGGAGCCCTCGCTGGCTCTGGCGACTTCCTGCTGCTTAAGCGTGAACGGAAGGGCGGTAGCGCGTGTGATCATGTCAGGGCCCAAGTCGGGGGCCACGCAACATGCGCCGCCCAATGGGCCCATTTAGCAGTCGCCACCAGGCAAGGTCTGTGCGCCAGCGCACGCTCGCTGAGCGCTACGTCGCCTTGCGGTGGGGCAGCAATCGGTCGTATTCGTCTTTCACCACGGCATAGCACTCGCAAGTGCGCTCTTCGAGCCCGGCGCGGTTGAGCACGGTAATGCGGCCACGTGCGTACTTGATGAAACCGAGCTTCTGCAGCTTCAGCGCCGCCTCGGTCACGCCCTCACGGCGCACGCCCAGCATGTTGGCAATCAGTTCCTGCGTCATCACCAGTTCGTTGCCGCTCAAGCGGTCCAGACTCAGCAGCAGCCAGCGACAGAGCTGCTGGTCGAGCGAGTGGTGGCGGTTGCATACGGCGGTTTGCGCCATCTGCGTCATGAGCGCCATGGTGTAGCGCAGCAACACGTGCAGCACCGGGCCCGAGCGGCTAAATTCCTCCTTGATGTCGGCTCCGCGCAGTCGGTAGCCCTTACCCGCGCTCTGCACCACCGCACGGCTCGGAGTGGTGTCGCTGCCCATGAAGAGCGCAATGCCCACCACGCCCTCGCTGCCGACCACCGCGATCTCGGCCGAGGCGCCGTCTTCCATCACATACAGCAGCGAGACGATGGCGTTGATGGGGAAGTACACATGGCCCATCTTGCCGCCCGATTCGTACAACACATCCCCCAGAGGCAGGTCGACTGCCTCCAGCAGCGGTGCGATGCGCTGCCATTCGGCTGCGGGCAGCACGGCCAGCAACTGGTTGGCCGATTGGTCAGGAGTGGTACCCATTTTCTAATTTTCCAGACAAAGTTCTGCCGCACGCGAGTGTTCG
>JBQMQB010000148.1:4291-6102 GCA_052172715.1 Giesbergeria sp.
CGCTCTAAAAGAGCTGCGCTCCGTGCGCTGGCGCACGGATGAAAGTGCATTTAAGAGCGATGCTGGTATTGGAGTCTCCGCTAGGGACTTCGCGGTGAGTGCCCAGAGGCCCAAAGAGGGCCCGCACACTTACAGAGACGCCAATACGCCATGGAGGGAAAACCAATATGACCGACACAAAATTTCCTATTCGAGAGAGCGCGCACTTCGCTGCTCTCAGGAGCGCACTCATGGTCGAGCAGCATGTGCTTGAACTGGACATTCATATTGCGAGCGCGCGCGTCGAATCGCTGCTCTGCGAATCGCGGTGCGAAGCTGTTCCCAGCAGCGATTCAATGGTCAGCACCTCCTGAAACGCGAATTGACGTGACTCGCTCTTGCCGAGCATTCGCAGCCGTCCGGTTTTTGGACCCTCGCAAGCCCGTGGCTTGGCGCGACGGGCCTCTTTATGCCGGGGCCTCTTGGTAGCGATCACCGCCGCATCGGCGGCCTTTGACAGCTCTGCGAGCAGCACGAGGAACTCGTTGCGGTGGTAGCTCAATGGACTTGCGGCCCAGCGCTGCGATGCCACATAGCCGCCGTTCGTGGCCTTGCGCTCTCAGCCTGAAACGATCATCCAGACGATCAGGCGATACCCGCCGCTGGACACAACCGGCGCTTCATGCCTGTCTGTTCGCAGACGGCCTCGTCAAAACCGAGAGAACGCGTTCTTGACCAAATAATTGGCCGCTATCGCATACTCCATATAGACTAATAGCTACGGTTTCAGTCGCTATTTCATCCCCCCTCAAGGCAGCGCAGCCTGCAACATCGCCCGCGTTCGCTCGGCCTCGCGCCGGGCGGCCTGGGCAAAATCTTCGCCCCCGCTGGCGTACAAAATGGCGCGCGAGGAGTTGACGACGATGGGCCCGTCCGGACGCCACCCGGCCCGCACAGTCGCCACGGCATCGCCGCCCTGCGCACCGACGCCGGGAATGAGCAGCGGCAGCGTAGGCGCAAGCGCGCGTACCCGTTCAATCTCGGCCGGGTAGGTCGCGCCAACCACCAGTCCGAGCTGGCCGTTCTTGTTCCACGGCCCTTGCGCCAGCCGGGCCAGGTGCTCGTACAGGCGCGGCTGGCCCTCGACATCGGCCAAGCGCTGGTTCTGCAAGTCGTCTCCGCCAGGGTTGGAGGTGCGGCACAGCAGGAACGCGCCCTTACCGGGGTATTGCAGGTAGGGCGCGATGGAGTCAAACCCCATGAAGGGCGAGAGCGTGACCGCGTCGGCGCCGTAGCGCTCGAACGCCTCTTTGGCGTACTGCTCGGCGGTCGAACCAATGTCGCCGCGCTTGGCATCCAGAATGATGGGCACCTGCGGCGCGTTGGCGCGCATGTGCTGCATCAGGCGCTCCAACTGGTCTTCTGCCCCCTGCGCGGCAAAGTAGGCAATCTGCGGCTTGAAAGCGCAGACGAGGTCGCAAGTAGCGTCCACGACGGCGGCGCAAAAATCGTACAAGCGGTTCGGCCCCTCGTGCAGACACGCGGGCAGGCGCGTGGGCTCAGGGTCCAGCCCCACGCAGAGCATGGAGGCGTTTCGCGCCGAGGCGGCGCGCAGCATATCGAGGAAGTCCATGGTGGGGATTTTAGGAGCGCAGCGGACCAAACGCGCCGAAACAGAAAGGCCCTCTTCAAGCGATCGCTTTTTGCCAAACCCGCAATGAAACCACCGCGACCGCCTACTTGTGGTCAGGCTCCACGGGCCCCGGTGTCCCTGGGCGCGCAGGTTCTGACGGCACCACGGGCTTGCCCACCTTGTGCGATTCGAGGCCGAC
>JBQMQB010000149.1:0-6094 GCA_052172715.1 Giesbergeria sp.
TCACGCCCTTGAAACGGACCAACACGTACGCGGGTGCGTTTGCCGTCCTTGGTATCCACCACCTGGGTATAGGTCGTCAGGCCCGCACGCTCCAGCTTTTGCCGCGCTTCGCGCGCCTTGGCCTCGTCGGAGAAAGCCCCCACCTGAACAATGAAACGCTCGCCTCCAGCGGCAACAGGCGCGGCAATTGCAGCGTGTGAGGGAGCAACAGTTTTGGCGGCGGAAGGCACCTTGCCTGATCGCCCTTCAAGCAGCGCACGTGCACGCTCAGCCTCACTGACTGTCGGCGCCGGGGGCACCGTCTTGCTAACCGAAGGTGGCAGCACCTCGCTCTTGTGCTCGCTCTTGGCTTCACTCTTGGCTTCACTTTTGACAGGAGCCGCATGCGGCTTGGCCTCGACAAAGGCCGGTGCCGCACCATCCTTGTGCGTCGCCGGTACCTGCTCGACTACAGGCTTGGCCAGGGCTGCGGTCTCATGAGGCGGCGCCACAGGTTCAGCCTTGGGCGTACGTGCAGCAGGCGTGACGGCCACCGGCGCTGGCACCACCAAGGGAGCGAGCTTGTCGCGGTCAGGGATTTCGATGCGGGTATCCACCGCGATCGGGCGCGGCTGCGTGTCGAACACCAGCGGGAACCCGATCACACCCAGCAAGACCAGCAAGGCGGCGCCAATCAAACGGTGCCGAGCGCGGCGCCGCATGACTTCCACGGTCTCGCCGCGCACCGCCCGCGACACTTTGGCGGGCTTGCCGTCCGGAGCCTCTTGGCCAGACCAGCGAAATTTGAAAAATGCCATGGGAGGGTAGAAAACTAAGGCTTGTTCACACTGCTTTTGCTAGTGCTCCAGCCAAGGTGCTTGGCTTCCAGTTTTGGCGTGCCATGCTCCAGGACTCCGCCTACCGTGTAGAACGAGCCAAAAACGACGATTCTATCAGCGGCGCCTGCCGCAGCCACTGCCTGATCAAGCGCCTCCTGGGGTGTCGCATGCAGGCTGACAGGCACATCTTTGCGCGCACTAAGCTCCGGCGCCACGCTTTGCCAGAGCTGCGCCAGTTCTGCTGCGCTGGAGGCTCGCGGGGTGGGCAAATCGGTGAAATACCACCGGTCCACCAAGGGGCCGATTTTGGCGAGCATCGCCTTCACGTCTTTGTCGGCCATGGCACCGAAGACGGCGTGCGTGGTCGGGTGAAAGCGCATGGCGTCCAGGTTCGCTGTGAGCGCCGCAACAGCGTGCGGGTTGTGCGCCACATCGAGCACCAGCGTCGGCTCACCAGGGACGATCTGGAAACGCCCGGGCAGCTCGACCATGGCCAGGCCGTTGCGCACCGCCTGCGCCGTCACCGGCACACGATCGCGCAGCGCATCGAGAGCCGCCAATGCCCCCGAGGCATTGACCAGCTGGTTGGCACCGCGCAGCGCCGGATACGCCATGCCGGCATAGCGGCGGCCCCGCCCCGCCCAGCTCCATTGCTGTTTGTCGCCAGAAAAATTGAAATCGTGGCCGAAGCGCCAAAGGTCAGCACCGATCTCACGCGCATGGTCCACCACGCTCTGCGGCGGCATCGGGTCGCAAACCACGACCAGGCGACCCGTGCGCATAATGCCCGCCTTCTCGCGCCCGATGCTCTCGCGGTCCGTGCCAAGGTATTCGGTGTGGTCGATATCGATGCTGGTAATCACCGCGCAATCGGTGTCCACGATGTTCGTGGCATCGAGCCGCCCACCCAGGCCAACCTCCAGAATCGCGAGGTCAAGCTTTGCCAGACTCATCAGGCGCAGGATGGCCAGTGTGGTGAATTCGAAGTAGCTGAGCGTAGTCTCTTCGCCATTTAAGGTTCTCGCGGCCTCTACTGCTTCAAAGTTTGCTATTAACTCTGAAGCAGTCACCGACTCTCCATGGATACGGCAGCGTTCCTCGAAATGCACCAGATGCGGCGAGGTGTAGACACCCGGGCGGTAACCCGCCTGCAGCGCCACAGCCTCGATCATGGCGCAGGTAGAGCCCTTGCCATTGGTGCCGGCCACGGTAATAACCGGGCATTCAAAATGCAGACCCATACGTTCGGCCACTGCGCCCACGCGCGCGAGGCCCATATCGATCTGCTGCGGGTGGATGCGCTCGCAATGGGCGAGCCAGTCCAGAAGGGTGACGGGGGTAGTTGCTTGCATACGGGGCGCGATTGTCCCCCAGCCGCTAATTGCGCCATGATGGCCGCATGAAAAACCATGAAGTCGTGCTGTACGGCATCCCCAATTGCGACACGGTGCGCAAAGCGCGTGCCTGGCTGGCAGACCAGGGCCTGGACCACCACTTTCACGACTTCAAGAAGTCCGGCGTACCCGAAGGCGCACTGGCACGCTGGCTCAAGGCGCTGGGCCAACTTGCGCTGGTCAACCGCCGAGGCACCACCTGGCGCCAACTCGATACAGCCGAGCAGGAAGCAGTCGTAGACGACGCCTCAGCGACGGCCCTGCTGTTGGCACACCCAAGCGCCATTCGCCGCCCGGTGGTCGAGTGGAGCGACGGCACCACCACCGTTGGCTTTGCCCCAGCAGACTGGGCGTTGCATTACAAAAACCGCCCAAACGCCTGATTTCGCACACTTCTTTACGCAGCTTTACGGCGCGATAGGGCAGCAGAACACTTGCCCCGATAAACTTTATTCCACCTTGGCGCGTTGTGGTTGTGCTGTTGAAAGGGATTCACCATGAAGAAGATTTTGCTGTTTTCGCTGATCGCCGGTGCTTCGGCACTGGCCTTTGCACAGGAACAAGGGCGCGTGCTCTCAGCCACGCCCATCATTGAACAGGTGGCCGTTCCGCGCCAGGTGTGCGGGAACGAAACGGTCTACACCGGCCCGCGCACCAGCGGCGGCGGTGCCGTGCTGGGCGCCATTGCCGGCGGAGCTGCTGGCAACTCCATCGGCAAGGGCAACGGACGCGCGGCTGCCACCGCCCTTGGCGTGATCGGTGGCGCCGTATTGGGCAACCACATCGAAGGCAACGGCCGGCCCGAATACCAGACCGTGCAACGCTGCGGCACCGAAACCACCTACGAAAACCGCGCCGTTGGCTACGACGTGGTCTATGAATACGCTGGCCGGCGCTACACCACGCGCACTCAAAACGACCCCGGTCGCTACATAGCGTTGAGCGTGCAACCACAAGAGCCGCGCTACGACCAACGCTACGACGACGATGGCTACAACCAGCAAGGCACGGTGAGCTCACCCTATGCCGCGCCGGCAGTGGTCAGCCCTGGTGTCACGGTCATCGAATATGGGTACGCAGGTCCACGGCCCTATTACCCCTACCCACCACCGCGCCAGCACTGGCGTTAAGCATGTGCAGCCAGGGCCCTTCGGGGCCCTTTTCCATGCATCGTCACAGTAGGCCCGCCGCTCACGCTCCTCAGCGGCTGGCCTAAAATCGCCCGCTTCAAGTTCTGCAGGCTGCGCGCAACCCCATGACCACCGAGAAAATCGACGGCGTGTCCGTCACCACCCAGGCCAGCGTGTATTTCGATGGCAAATGCATCAGCCACGGCATCACGTTTCCTGATGGAACCAAAAAATCGGTCGGTGTGATTCTGCCCGCCACGCTCACCTTCAAGACCGGCGCGCCGGAAATCATGGAAGGCGTGGGCGGTTCCTGCGAATACCGCCTTGCCGACAGCAGCGAGTGGGTCCAAGCCGGCCCAGGCGAGCGCTTCAGCGTACCCGGCAACAGCCATTTCGACATCCGCGTCACAGGCGCCTACCACTACATCTGCCACTTCGGCTGAACCATGGCCACCATTCTTCAAAACCTCCCCATCGGCCAAAAGGTCGGCATTGCATTCTCTGGTGGCCTGGACACCAGCGCAGCCCTGCTCTGGATGAAGCAAAAGGGCGCCGTGCCCTATGCCTACACCGCCAACCTGGGCCAGCCCGACGAGCCCGACTACGACGCCATTCCGCGCAAAGCGATGGAATACGGCGCTGAGAAGGCCCGCCTCATCGACTGCCGCACCCAGCTGGCCCACGAAGGCATTGCCGCGCTGCAGTGCGGGGCATTTCACATCAGCACCGGCGGTTTGACCTACTTCAACACAACACCGCTGGGCCGCGCCGTGACCGGCACGATGCTGGTGGCCGCGATGAAGGAAGACGACGTCAACATCTGGGGCGACGGCAGCACCTACAAGGGCAACGACATCGAGCGCTTCTACCGCTACGGCCTGCTCACCAACCCCTCGCTCAAGATTTACAAGCCCTGGCTGGACCAGCTCTTCATCGACGAGCTGGGCGGCCGCGCTGAAATGTCGGCCTTCATGACGCAGCACGGCTTTGGCTACAAGATGAGCGCCGAGAAGGCCTACAGCACCGACAGCAACATGCTCGGCGCCACGCACGAGGCGAAGGATCTGGAGTTTCTGAGCAGCGGCATCCGCATCGTCAACCCCATCATGGGCGTGGCGTTCTGGAAGGAAGACGTCGCCGTCAAATCCGAAGAAGTCTCCGTGCGCTTTGAAGAAGGCCAGCCCGTGGCGTTGAATGGCGTCGAATTCAGCGACCCCGTGGAGCTCCTCCTGGAAGCCAACCGCATCGGCGGCCGCCACGGCCTGGGCATGAGCGACCAGATCGAGAACCGCATCATCGAGGCCAAGAGCCGCGGCATCTACGAAGCCCCGGGCCTGGCGCTGCTGCACATCGCCTACGAGCGCCTGGTGACCGGCATCCACAACGAAGACACCATCGAGCAGTACCGCATGAACGGTCTGAAGCTCGGCCGCCTGCTCTACCAGGGCCGCTGGTTCGACCCACAGGCCATCATGCTGCGCGAGTCCGCTCAACGCTGGATCGCGCGCGCCGTGACCGGCACCGTGACGCTGGAGCTGCGCCGAGGCAACGACTACTCGCTGCTCAACACCGAAAGCCCCAACCTCACCTACCACCCCGAGCGCCTGTCAATGGAGAAGGTGGAAGACGCCCCCTTCTCGCCGCAAGACCGTATCGGCCAGCTCACCATGCGCAACCTCGACATCGTGGACACACGCGCCAAACTTGGCATCTACGCCAAGAGCGGCCTGCTGTTGCTGGGCGGGAATGCGGCGCTGGCCCAACTGGGCGACACTACCGCCAAAAAATAAGGGTGAAATGGCCTCTAGCGCTTTAACCACAAGCGCTAGCAGCTATCAAAATAATAAAAGCCGCCCCGCCATCAAGGCCGGGCGGTTTTTTCGTAGATGCGGACCCCGGCGAACCGTACCGTGGCACCGTTGATTGAACATCAAACTTGATGCGCGCTGGAATCCACCTCGGTAGTAGTTTTTCTTTAATGAAATTTACAGAAAAACTTTAGCGAATCACGCCGCCATTTTCCGTCAAAATGGTCATTTCAACGAACTGCGACCCCATATGTTTTTGGGCATTGAAATCAACAGCAAAACCACCGAAATTGAACTTTTGAATACTTTCAAAAGCATTAATCAGCGCCTCTGATGTGAGCGCACGGCCGGTACGCTGCAACGCTTCAACAAGCACCTTGGCGGCCACAAAACCTTCTATGCCTGAGTAATTTGGGACCAGCGCCGGTTTATTGGCAGCCTTGATCACAGAGAGATACTCCGAAGCAATCTGCGTTTTTGGTGAAAACGGAAACGGCATGACCTGACTGATCACTACTCCGCGCGCTTCTTTTCCCAGCGTCTGTGACAATGCTTGCGTTCCCACAAACGACACGTTGTAGAACGTACCGGTAAACCCTGCGGCACGTGCCGCACGAATGAATGCCGCACTTGCCGAGTAGGAGGCAATTTGCACAACAGCATGCGGGTTGGCGGCGACGATGGCGCTGACAGCAGCCTTCACGTCTGCTGAATTTCGCTCCACAGTGCCCAATGCAACGGGTTTTTGACCCAACTGTTGCATTGCCTTATTCACCCCACTCAGTCCCGCTTTGCCGTAAGCATCATTTTGGTAGAACACACCAAGATTGGTCTGCCCGATTGAAGCCGTATGGTGCACGATGGCCTGCGTTTCATCGTCGTACGAGGCGCGCACATGGATGATGTAGCGATTAAATGGATCGCGCAATCCAGTGGCACCAGAA
>JBQMQB010000150.1:0-6056 GCA_052172715.1 Giesbergeria sp.
CAAAAAACCCGCGCGATAGCTGTAGATGCCAATGTGGCGCAGCGGCGCAAAACCGACCAGTGTAGCGACCCTGGGCTGGGCTTGCTCGGCTGCGCCTTGCCACCATTCGGTACCGCGAAGATCGCGCGCAAAGGGAATCGGTGCGCGGCTGAAATAGCTTGCGCAGCCTCCTGCATCGAGGACGAGCTTGACGACATTTGGGTTGTGAAACTCGTCAAGCGTAGCGATAGTGTGGGCAGCGGTGCCCATGCTGGCGTCCGGCTTTGATGAGAGCAGGGCGGCGACTGCATACACAAGCTGCGGGTCAATCAGCGGCTCATCACCTTGCACGTTGACGACAACGTCGTCGCCGTCCAGGCCCAGCTCCGTGCAGGCCTCTGCGAGGCGGTCGCTGCCGCTTGGATGGTCGGCGCGGGTGGCGATAGCTTCGACGCCGTGCTCCGCGCAGGCCTGAAGAATGCGCATATCGTCCGCCGCCACTACGGTGCGCAGCGCACCGCTTTGGGCCGCACGCCGTGCCACGCGGACCACCATGGGCAGTCCTGCAATGTCGGCCAGCGGCTTGTCTGGCAAGCGGCTCGACGCCATGCGCGCTGGGATCAGCACAGTAAAGCGCACGGGCGTTGTACTGCCCGGTGTAGAGCCTGGGGGTACGTTGCCCGCTAGGCCAGCCAAGCTCACTTTTCGAGTTCCTCGTCGCTCAGCGTACGTGCTTCGGCTTCGAGCAACACGGGAATGCCGTCGCGCACCGGATACGCCAGGCGTGCGCTGCGCGAGATCAGCTCCTGGTGCTCGCGGTCGTAAGTGAGCGGGCCCTTGGTGACGGGGCAGACCAGCAGTTCAAGCAAACGAGTGTCCATGGCGGCGCGCGGCAAAGCGAGGTAAGAATCAAGGGGGCGATGATAGCGAGCGGCGCCCGAGCTGGGCGAGTTGGGTGTCGAGTGCAGCAAAAAATTCGGGGTCTAGTTGTACTTCCAGCGGCACAGCCAGGGCGTTGGGAAAGCGGGGCCAGAGTTTGACAGCGTCTTTCTCTGTACAAATAAGGCGCTTTCTATCGTCTGTATTGGGCACCCAGCTATCAAAATCGAAGTGATCTGGCAGCGCCTGCACCTGCTCCAGTTGCAAACCGCGCGCGCGCAGCATGCTAAAAAAATCCTCTGGCTGCGCCGTTCCCGCGACAGCGAGAAGCGGCTCGCCCACGAGGCTTGCCAAAGGTACGCGTCGGCCATCTGCTGACACTGCGATTTCGCCCAGGTGGCGCTGCAAGCCAAAGCAGGGGGCTCCCGATGGCGGCGGCGGGCTGCCCGCATGAAGCACAAAATCCACCCGCCGCGGCCAAGACTCGCGCAACGGCCCGGCTGGCAGCAGCCAGCCGTTCCCGACGCCTGGTGCACCGAAGACGCAGATTTCGACATCGCGCGCCAGGGCCAGATGCTGCAGACCATCGTCGCAGACAATGACATTGACCTCGGGATGTTGTTCCAGCAGGGCCAGAGCGGCGTCGCTGCGCCGCTCGGCCACCACCACCGGCACCCTGCAGCGGCGCGCGATCAGCGCGGGTTCGTCGCCCACTTCGCGGGCTGTGCTCTCTTCCCGCACATGGCGGGTGCCTCGGCTGCTGCGTCCATAGCCGCGCGAGACCACGCCGGGCCGCAAGCCGCAAGACTGCAAGTGCTCGACCAGAGCGATGGTCACGGGCGTCTTGCCAGCGCCGCCCGCTACCACATTGCCGACCACGACGACGGGCACGGGCAGACGTGTGCTGGGCAACCAGCCGACGCCATACAAGCGCCGACGCAGACCAACCAGAGCACCGTACAGCAGCGACAGGGGCCACAGCACCAAGCTTGCCGCGCTGCGCCTAGCCCAGAGGCGCAGCATGGCGGTCAGGGCCGTGCCGAACCGGCTGTGGCCGCGGATTGGGTTGCGAACGTGATTTGCGAGAGGCCGACCTGGCGTGCTGCCTCCATCACCGTCACCACCGACTGGTGCGACGCGGTGGCGTCGGCGCTGATGATGACGATGCTGTCCTTCCCGGCCGTAGCAGCGGAGTGCAGTGCTGTGGCCACCTCGGTCGCAGTGCGGCCTTCCAGGCCGGTCTTGTTGACTGTGTAGTGGCCGTCGGCAGACACCGAAACGATGATTTCCTTGGGCCGGTCGCGCATCTGTTCGACGTCGGCCACTGGCAGCGTCAGTTGCACCTGGGTGAATTTGCTGTACGTGGTGGTGAGCATCAGGAAAATGAGGATCACCAACAGCACGTCGATGAACGGGATGAGGTTGATTTCCGGCTCTTCCCGGTCGCGTGAGCGAAAGTTCATGGCTGTAGCCTCTGGCTCAGATGTGTCGCTGCGGTTGCCAGCAGTGGGCGTGCCGACATGTCATTTTTTCTGCATGCGCAGCAAATGGCGCACAAACTGTTCGGCCGAGAGCTCCAACGTCAGCAAGTAGGCGTCTACCCGTGCGCGAAAGTACCGCCAGAAAATCAGCGAAGGAATGGCCACGATCAGGCCAAAGGCCGTGTTGTAGAGCGCGACCGAAATGCCGTGCGCGAGCTGGGCCGGGTTGCCGCCGCCAAGACCGCTGCTGCTAGAGCCTTGCGAGCCAAAAATCTCGATCATGCCAATCACCGTGCCCAGCAGGCCCAGCAGGGGCGCAGCCGAGGCGATGGTCGCCAGTGCGCTGAGGTATTTTTCCAACCGGTGCGCCACGACGCGTCCGGCGCCTTCCATGGTGGCGCGCAAATCGGCCTCGGTGCAGCGCGGGTTGCTGTTGAGCGCCCGCAGACCGGTGGCCAGTACTTCGCCTTGGGCGGAGTTTTGGGCCAGTTGTGCCACTACGTCTGGGCCGGGCAAGGTCACTGAAGAGACCGAAATCGCCTCGTCTAGCAACTTTGGTGGGGCCACGCGGGCAGTTTTGAGTGCAATGAAACGCTCGGTGACGAGCGCCAGTGCGAGGATCGAGCAGGCGACTAAGGGCCAGATTGGCCAGCCTGCGGCTTGTATGATGGACAGCAATTCTCTCTCCGCACGTAATTGGGGAAAGCGCGCATTATGAACCAGCTTTGCGGCCCCTTTTTTGCACTGCAGCGGAGCCCAAAGCATTGCAACATTCGCCCACAGAAGTTGTGGATAACTTTGTGGGTAAGCCTGTGTCAACGGGGCGCAACACGGCGCCAATGCGTGACTGCAACACTTTGATGATTTTTTGCGCAGTAAAAAACATAATGAAATCAATAGGTTGTACGTACTTGCTGGGTTTCAAAGAGTTTTTGCTGGAAATTTCCGACCCGACTCCCGCTTCGCCTTCTCTGTGGAGTACTGCGATGCAGCAAGTCTGCGCAGGCCGCATCAGCACTGGTTTTTGCGCTCATGTTTGATAAGGCCGCTGTGCAAGGTCAAGAGCGTATTTGGGATGTTGGGGCGCTGTGCCGTGCGGTGGATGATGCGCTGTCTGCACGTTTCAACCCGGTCGCCGTACGCGGGGAAATTTCGGGGTTTTCGCGTGCGGCCAGTGGCCACTGCTATTTCTCCTTGAAAGATGCTGGCGGGCAGATTCGCTGCGCGATGTTCCGCCGTGCCGCCGACCTGCTCGACTTCAGTCCGAAGGACGGCGACAGCGTGGAACTGCGTGGGCGTATTGGGGTGTACGGGCAGCGCGGCGACTTGCAATTGGTGGTCGAGCACCTGCAGCGCGCTGGCCAGGGCGCCTTGTTTGAGCAGTTTCTGCGTCTCAAGGCCAAGCTTGAGCAGGAAGGCCTGTTTCAAGCCGAGCGCAAACGCCCGCTGCCCCTTGCGCCACGCGGTATCGGCCTAGTGACCTCGCCTGGTGCGGCCGCTCTGCACGATGTGGCAAGTGCGCTGCGCAGGCGGGTGCCGCACATACCGGTGCTGCTGGTGCCAGCGCAAGTGCAGGGGCTAGACGCCCCGCGCTCGCTGGTGCGGGCCCTGGAGCAGCTCTTCGCCGTGGCCGCTGCACCTCCCCGCGCAGGTGTGCCGCCCATCGACGTCATTTTGCTGGTGCGCGGCGGCGGTTCGCTGGAAGACCTGTGGGCCTTCAACGACGAAACCCTGGCGCGCACTGTGGTGCAAAGCCCGGTGCCACTGATCTGCGGCGTCGGTCACGAGACCGATTTCAGCATCGCCGACTTCTGCGCCGACCTGCGTGCGCCCACGCCTACCGCCGCCGCCGAACTGGTATCGGTCCCGCGGGAGACCTGGTTGGCGGCTTTGCTGTTGCTGGAGCAGCGCCTGCAGGGCGCGCTAGAGCGTCAGATCGACCAGCGCCACCTGCGGCTTGACCAGGCTGCAGCGCGGCTGGGGCGCCCCTCGCAGTTGGCGCAGCGCGAACAGCTTAGGCTCGGGCAACTGGCGCAGCGGCTGCGACATGCAATGCTCCTGAAAATGGAGCGAGAAATGCATACTCTAAAAGCAGTAGATGCCGATTTACCCAGAAAAATTCGCACCGCCATGGGGCAGCACATTCAGCGGGTAGACACCGCCGCAATGCGCCTGCAATTGCTGGATCCGGCGCTGGTGCTGCAGCGCGGGTATGCGCTGTTGCAAACCCCCGCTGGCGAGTTGGTGCGAAGCGTGCACCAAGCCCCGCCAGCTACCGCGCTGCGCGCGCGCCTGGCCGATGGTGAACTTGATCTCACGGTGGTACACCCGCGCTTGCTGTAGGACAAAGTCGAGAGCCGCGCCCAGCAGCGGGGGCATGGGCCTTTGCTCCAGCACGTTCGGCGCTATCTTCCTAGAATGTGTGGAGAAGTCCGCGCGGCGACCCGCGCCCCCATAACAAGCATTTCTACAGGAGCCCCCATGCAACACCAGCTTCCCAATCTGCCCTACGCCATCGACGCGCTGGCACCCCATTACAGCCAGGAAACTCTGGAATACCACCACGGCAAGCACCACAACGCCTACGTGGTGAACCTCAACAATTTGCAAAAAGGCACCGAATTTGAGGCGATGCCCCTGGAAGAGATCGTCAAGAAAGCGAGCGGCGGCATCTACAACAACGCCGCGCAAATCTGGAACCACACGTTCTTCTGGAACTGCATGAAGCCGGCTGGTGGCGGCGCACCCGCGGGTGCGCTGGCTGCGGCTATCGATGCCAAGTTCGGTTCATACGCAGCCTTTAAGGAAGCCTTCGCCAAGTCGGCTGCAGGCAACTTTGGCTCGGGTTGGACTTGGCTGGTGAAAAAACCAGACGGCAGCGTGGACATCGTCAACACCGGTGCTGCTGGCACGCCGCTGACCACCACCGACAAGGCGCTGTTGACCGTGGACGTGTGGGAGCATGCCTACTACATCGACTACCGCAACGCACGGCCCAAGTTCCTGGAGGCGTACCTTGAGCACCTCGTGAATTGGAAGTTCGCAGAGTCGAACTTCGCCTGAGCGAACGGGCGTTGCGGCGCCCAGCCATGCAGCGCTGTTGCAGGCAATACAAAAGGGCCCGAAGAGCGATCTTCGGGCCCTTTTGCATGGGCGTACGAAGACGATTATCTGTAAGTCTTATAGAAGACTTCAAAAAAATGACCAATTCATCGGTGTAAATTTCACATTGTGAGATTTAATTGCAAAATTGCCAGCGTCGCCACGTGGTCTCAAGCAAAATCCTGTGGCGTCTGACAAAGCGACGCGCGCCGGGCTGCGTCCTGGTTGTGCGACCCCCTGTTTTTGTTCACTGAAAGAAGAGATGAGCATCCAGCAACCCACCATCCTCTATACCTTGACCGACGAAGCACCACGCCTGGCGACGGCTTCGTTCTTGCCCATCGTGCGCAGCTTCACCGCGCCCGCCGGCATCCATGTGGAGGAAACCGATATATCGGTGGCAGCCCGCGTTCGGGCATCGTTTCCCGAGCGCCTGACCGACGCCCAAAAGGTGCCCAACACCCTGGCCGAACTGGGCCAGAAGACCCTGCAGCCCGACGCCAACATCATCAAGCTGCCCAACATCAGCGCTTCGGTGGGCCAGCTGATTGCCTGCATCAAAGAACTGCAGGGCAAGGGCTATGCCATTCCAGATTTCCCTGAAGACCCCAAGAC
>JBQMQB010000151.1:0-3748 GCA_052172715.1 Giesbergeria sp.
CCAACGACCCCCACCATGTCAAGGTGGTGCTCTAACCAGCTGAGCTACGCGCCTGCGTGTATTCGAGAACCGCAATTCTAGCAGTAAAAATAGGGCACTTCGGCCGCTTGCGTCCACATTTAAGCGTCTCTTTTCAACGCCGCTTGGCCGCGTACACGCCCGGCACCTGTGCCACCACGCCCAGCACCTTGGCCAGACGTGCGGAATCGAAGATCTCGACGGTGAACGTCATCCACGCTGTGCCCTTGATGCTTTGTGTCTGTACGCCAATGACGTTCATCTTTTCCTTGGCAAACACCTCAGAGATGTCACGCAGCAAACCTTGGCGGTCTGCGGCCTGCACCGCCACGTCCACCGGGTACACAGAGGCGGTGGAGCTGGTCTTGGGCACGTCCCATTCCACCTCGATCACCCGCTCTTCGCTGCGCGCGGCCATTTCGCGAAAATTGCTGCAATCGGCGCGGTGAATGCTCACGCCCTTGCCGCGTGTGACAAACCCGCGAATATCGTCCGGCGGAGCCGGCTTGCAGCAGCGGGCCAACTGCGTCATCAGTGAATCCATGCCGACCACCAGCACGCCGCCCTTGCCAGTGCGGTCAGGCGCGCGCGCTTTCTTGAGCACCAGCTGGTCGTCGCTTGGCTGCGTCGACTCTGGCGGGCGCAGCACGATCTCGATATTGCGCAGGGAAAATTCGTCCTTGCCCACCACCTCGAACAGTGCATCGGCCGATTTGAACCCGAGCTGGCTGGCCAGGTCTTCCAGGCGCATGGCGGTTTTGCCTTCGCGCTGCAGCAGTTTTTCAACCGCCTCGCGTCCACGCGCCACCGTCTCGTGCTGGGCTTGGGCGTTGAACCACGCCCTCACCTTGGTGCGCGCGCGGTGGCTGGCCAGGTAGCCAAGCTCGGCGTTGAGCCAGTCGCGCGAAGGGCCGCCTTCTTTGATGGTCGTTACTTCGACCGTCTGGCCGTTATGCAGGGTGGTGTTGAGCGGCACCATGGCGCCATCGACGCGTGCACCGCGGCAGCGGTGGCCCACGCTGGTGTGCACGGTGTAGGCGAAATCGACCGGCGTGGCGCCCTGCGGCAGTTCCACAATGGCGGCATCTGGCGTGAGCACGTAGATTCGGTCGTCAAACAAATCACGGTGCTGCGGCGCGCCCGAAAAATCGCGCTCCCAGGCGAGCAATTGGCGCAGTACGGCAATTTTGGAGTCGTATTCGCTGCTGGCCGCCACCCCGGCATAGCCTTTGCTGCCCGCTTCCTTGTAGGCCCAATGCGCAGCCACACCGCTCTCGGCATGGTCGTGCATCGCCTGGGTACGGATCTGGATCTCGATCGCCTTGCCCGCATCGTCGCGCACGATGGTGTGCAGCGACTGGTAGCCGTTGGGTTTGGGCTTGGCAATGTAGTCGTCGAAATACTCCACCTGCGGGGTGAAGCGGCTGTGGGCCCAGCTTAGTGTCTGGTAGCAGTCTTTGACGCTGGGCACAATGACGCGCAAGGCCCACAGATCAAACAGCTGCTCAAAGGCAAGCGATTTGCCGCGCATCTTCTTGACGATGCTGTAGATGTGCTTGGGCCTGCCCTGCACCGAGGCGCTGATGCTCTGCGCGCGCAGTTCCGATTCGACCATGGTGCGCAGTTGCTCCATGTACAGCTCACGCTCGGTCCGCTTCTCGTCAAGCAGCTTCGCCACTTCCCTGTAGGTTTCGGGTTCGAGAAAACGGAACGCCAGGTCTTCGAGCTCCCACTTGAACTGCCAGATGCCCAGCCGGTTAGCCAGTGGAGCAAACACGTGCAGCGCCTCATACGCCATGGCTGGCGAGACCGGCCGCTTGCTCGCCGCAAAGTAGCGCAACGTCTGCAAACGCGACGCCAGTCGCAGCATGACCACGCGCAGATCGCGCGAAAAAGCCAGCAGCATTTTGCGCACGTTCTCGGTCTGCGCACCAGGGTCGTCGGGTGGGTGCGCGGCGCGCGCCTGCTCCTGCACACGCATGAGCTGCGTGGTCTCGACCGCGAGCGTTGCAAAGTTGTCACCAAAAGCCTTGGCAATAACTTCGCGCGGCCGGTTCAGGTGCGGGCAAGCGTGCACCAGGTAGGCCGCAGCTTGCATGGTTTCAGAGCTGCCAATGCTCTTGAGAATGGCGGCTACCGCGTCCGCGTGCAGCAGGGTGTTCTCGCCGGTTCTTAGTAGTTCGCTGCTGATCAGTGGTTCGGCAAACGCGCGCGCACGCGCCAGCGCGTTGGCCTGTTCTGGTACAGCGCCCGACGTGGCAGCGATCAGGTCTGGGACAGCGCCTGGCGCACTGTGTGCGGTAAGTGGCCCGGCAGACAGGGCGTGTTTCATACGCGGCCTTGCTCCGCCAACAGAAAACGGGTGACGGCTGCCACCTGGTCAGGCGCAACCAGCGTGGGCGCATGCCCAACCCCTGGGAACTGGATGCACTGCGCACGCGGGCCGCGCGTGGCCATGGCCTGCGCCGTCGTAGGCAAAAGCAAATCAGACTCTGCGCCGCGCAGCAGTAAGGTGCGCGCGGTGATGGCGTCATAGAACTGCCACAGCATGGCCTCGCCTTCTTCGGCATCCTCGTGCTTCAAGGCGGCAAAGGGTTTGGCGATAGCCGGGTCGTAGTGCAGGCGGTAGCGCCCATCGGGAAGCTTGTGCAGCATGGGAAGCGAGAGCGCCATCCATTGCTCCTGCGTGTGCGGGCCGAAGCTGGTGGATATGGCCCACAACTGCGCGGCAGCCTGCTCCGGGGATTCGAACCGCAGCGGCGCCCCAAGGTACTCGCCAATGCGCTGCAACGCTGCCCATTCGATAGTGGGTCCCACATCGTTGAGCACCAGACGGCGCACGGGTACCGGCAAGGATTGCGGCGGCAGGCTGCACACCACCATCCCTATCAGTCCACCCAAGCTGGTACCCACCCAATCGAGGTCGTGAATAGGCGCCTGCTGGTGCAGTTGCTGCAGCATGGCCAGCATGTCGGCTGCGTACTGCGGTAGTTGATAGGCCATCGGGTCGGCCAGCCAATCGCTCTCGCCGCGGCCCACCACATCAGGACACACCACGCGGGCGTACGGCGCCAGGGCACGCGCCAGGGTGTCGAAGTCGCGCCCCTGGCGCGAGAGGCCATGCACACACACCACCACGTGCGGGTGATGCGGGTTGCCCGTGGCATTCCATTCCCAGTAGGCCATACGGTGGTCTGCGCCAAGCTCGCCGTTCTGGGCGGGGGCCAATCGTGGGCCGGGGCAGGATACGTAGTTCAGCCTAGGTTCAATCATGGTGTCGAGGCGCTCGGGCTCACTGGATAATTGCTGCATTGGATCCTAATTCATCCGGAGAAACACATGCTTAAAGGAAAGACTGCGCTTGTTACTGGCTCAACCAGCGGAATTGGTCTGGGCATTGCCAAGGCCATGGCCCGCCAGGGCGCACAGGTCATGCTCAATGGTTTTGGTGACAGTGCAGGCGCAATCGCCGAAGTGAAGGCTGCAGGCGCTGCCCATGGTGCGCGCGTGACCTACCACGGCGCCGACATGTCGCGGGCAGACGATATCGAAGACATGATGGCCAGCTGCCAGAGCGAACTGGGAGCGGTGGACATCCTGGTGAACAACGCAGGCATCCAGCACGTGTCCAGCATCGAGAATTTCCCCGTCGAGCGCTGGGACGCCATCATCGCCATCAACCTCACGAGCGCGTTCCACACCAGCCGCCTCGCCCTGCCCGCCATGAAGG
>JBQMQB010000151.1:3848-6049 GCA_052172715.1 Giesbergeria sp.
GAGGCAAAAAAGTTGCTTCTCGGCGAAAAAGAGCCCTCAATGCAGTTCACCACCCCAGAGGAACTGGCCGAACTGGCGCTGTTCTTCTGCTCGTCGGCCGCCAACAATGTGCGCGGCGTGGCCTGGAATATGGACGGCGGCTGGACAGCACAATAAGGCAGTTGGCTATTGTTTTAATAGCCTCTTCCGCTTATCAAACAAGGGGAAAAGCTATTTCCCCCCTAAAACTCAGCGCATTTGCACGCTGCCCGACACCGTGACCGTCACACTGGCGAGCCCCGGTTCGACCGGCAGAGGCGCACTAGACAGGCTCGATCCCTTCGCTTCCATCGCCATCATGCGCGGGCGCGGGCCCGAGGAGGAGTCGCTGCTCTGCACCGAAATCTCGCGCAGGCCGTATCCGCCAAAACCAAAGCTGGTGCTAAGCGCTGTGGCCTGCTCCTTGAAGCGAACAATGGCCTGCTGCTGCGCATCGCGCTCCACGCTCTGGCGTTGGCTGCGGCTAAGGTCGAAGGCCACCTGACTAATAGTCAGCGTGTTCACGCGGGCGGCAGCACCGGTGATACGCGGAAAGTCGTGCCCTTCAAGCACCAGTTCGGCACGGCCCTGCCAACCGTTGATGCGCTGGTTGTTGTCGTAGCGCGGCGAGAGCGAAAAGTTGCCGGTGCGTACGTCCATCTTCTGCGCCTCAGCCGTCTTGCGCACCTCGGTCAAGGCCGTGTCCAACGCCTGACGCAACTGACTTTGCACTACCGCGGCATCCTTTCCCTCCTTCAAGGTGCTCAGGGTAAGCACCAGCACATCCTGCTGAACCTCCACGGTGCCGCTGGCTTGCAGCTGCAGCACATTCTGCGCTGCGGGAGCCAGCGCCGACTGGGCGTAGCTGGTAGAAGAAGCGGCGACCAACAGGGCGGCGGCAGCAAGAAGGGAGCGAACAGCAGTCATGGGCATTCGAGAAATGGTGTGGGCAAAGATGGAACCCTAACGCAATTGCGGCACCACCCATGTCAGCCAACGCCGTGAGTCGCGCCCCCAGCCCGGCAAGACTGTGCGCGACGCGAAAAACATGTAACCGGACGTCAACCTTCCCGACACAGCCAGATTTAGCGCCGCAAATTGGTAACAATGGCCGCTGTTACAAATTGGACAGAGGAATTCCCATGGCCACAAACAACAGTGTGCGCACCGACAAGGTGCTGGTGGTAGACGACGACGCGCGCATTCGCGATCTGCTGCGCCGCTACCTCACCCAAGAAGGTTTTGACGTAATCTTGGCGGAAGACGGCAAGTCTTTGAACCGCATCCTGCTGCGCGACACGGTCGATCTCATCGTGCTCGACTTGATGATGCCGGGCGAGGACGGTCTGTCGATCTGTCGGCGCCTGCGTGCCGCCAACGACCGTACGCCTATCATCATGCTGACCGCCAAGGGCGAAGATGTGGACCGCATCGTCGGACTCGAAGTGGGCGCCGACGACTACCTGGGCAAACCCTTCAACCCGCGCGAACTACTGGCACGCATCCACGCCGTGCTGCGCCGCAGACCCCCACCCGAAGCGCCCGGCGCCCCATCGGGCGACAACGAAACCGTGCACTTCGGCCCCTTTGCCTTTGATCTCGGCACACGCGCACTGCAAAAAAGCGGTGAAGAACTGCCATTGACCACAGGTGAGTTCGCCATGCTCAAGGCACTGGTGCGCCACCCACGCCAGCCACTGTCGCGCGAAAAGCTGGCGCTGCTAGCGCGTGGGCGCGAATTCGAGCCCTTTGACCGCAGCCTGGACGTGCAGGTTTCGCGCCTGCGCAAGCTGATCGAAGAAGACGCCGCTGCACCACGCTACATCCAGACGGTGTGGGGGGTAGGCTACGTGTTTGTGCCGGACGGCGCGGGCTGAACATTCCACGGCCCGCCACCACACAGGCGGGCCATCCCTTCCAGTCCTTGCCGGTTTGTCTATGTCCCGCTCCGCCCCCATTGACCAAGATGCCACCAGTCCCGCGCCGCTGGAGTCAGCCAATGGGGAGAGTGCGTCGCGCAAGCGCGTGGGGCTCAACCTCTTCTGGCGCACCTTCTTTCTACTCAGCGTGCTGCTGTTCGGCAGCATCTTGGCCTGGCTGCAGACGCTGCGCGCGCTGGAGTTCGAGCCGCGCACGCTGCACACCGCCCAGCAAATTGCCTCGCTCGTCAACCTGAGCCGCGC
>JBQMQB010000152.1:0-4149 GCA_052172715.1 Giesbergeria sp.
CAGCGATGCGGCTTTTTTTGCGCAGTCTTTCGAAACTCCAGACGGCGCCCCTTTGATGCTGGATGCGTTTCGGGGCAAGCCCTTGCTGCTAAATTTTTGGGCAACCTGGTGCCCGCCGTGCATTGCCGAACTGCCTCTGCTCAATACCTTCTACCGCGACCACCAGGCGCGCGGCTGGCAGGTGTTGGGATTGGCCGTGGACCAGCCTTCCGCAGTACGAACCTTTCTGGCGCGCAGCCCGGTGGATTTTCCTGTTGGCATGGCGGGCCTGGGGGGAACCGAGCTCGCGCGCTCACTGGGCAATCTCGCAGGCGGCCTGCCGTTCTCCGTGGTGTTCGCCGCGAACGGGAAAGTGCTCCACCGTAAAATGGGCCAAGTAAAGCCGCAGGACTTGACGGACTGGGTCGCTAAAGCGATTTAAGGTGATTTTGCTCGGCGCAATTAGGCGGCATTGAACGAAATTGCGTGAAGAAGCGTGAGATAGGCGTAAATTCGGGTAGATTCACGCCCTGTTAAGAATTTGCTCTGGAGCTTGCATGGATCTGCGAAAACTCAAAACCCTGATTGATCTTGTTTCCGAATCTAACGTTTCGGAACTGGAAATCACCGAGGCCGAGGGCAAGGTACGCATCGTCAAGAGCGGTGGCACCGTGGTGCAGCAGTATGCCCCGGCCCCTGCAGCAGCGCCACAGGCTCCGGCGGCGGGCCCGGTGGCCGAACTGCCTGCCCCGGCTGCTGTGGTGCCGGACGGCCATGTGGTGAAGTCGCCCATGGTGGGCACTTTTTATCGCGCCTCCAGCCCTGGCGCCAAGTCTTTCGTCGAAGTCGGCAGTGTGGTCAAGGAAGGCGAGACCATCTGCATCATCGAGGCGATGAAGATTCTCAACGAAATCGAAGCCGACAAGTCCGGCACCATCACCCGAATCTTGGGCGAAAACGGTCAGGCTGTCGAATACGGTCAGCCACTCTTCATCATCGAATGATAGAGAACAACCCCCCTGAGCGGCTTCGCCGCTTTCCCCCTTCTCTTGCTTCGCGGGAAGGGGGACGAGGCCAGCGCGGCGGGGCGGCCCTTGCGCGGCCCCGCTGGCACGGAGGCGCTCCAGTTTTCTGCGTCGCCAGTGGCGCGATGCACCGTGAATAACCGATATGTTTAAAAAAATCCTGGTTGCCAATAGAGGAGAGATTGCACTTCGCATCCAACGCGCCTGCCATGAGCTTGGCGTTAAGGCTGTGATGGTGTATTCCGAAGCCGATCGTGACGCCAAGTACGTCAAGCTGGCCGAAGAGGCCGTGTGCATTGGGCCAGCCCCCTCTGCACTGAGTTATCTGAATATGCCGGCCATCATTTCCGCTGCGGAAGTGACGGATTCGGAGGCCATTCACCCTGGCTACGGCTTTCTTTCGGAGAACGCCGATTTTGCCGAGCGGGTCGAGAAAAGCGGCTTTCAGTTCATAGGCCCTTCGCCAGAATCCATCCGCATGATGGGCGACAAGGTGTCGGCCAAGCAAGCCATGATCAAGGCCGGAGTGCCCTGTGTGCCGGGATCGGAGGGCGAACTGCCCGACGATCCGGTGCAGATCCGCCGCATCGCCAAGACGGTTGGCTACCCAGTCATCATCAAGGCTGCGGGCGGCGGCGGTGGGCGCGGCATGCGCGTGGTGCACACCGAGGCCGCACTGGTCAATGCGGTGCAAATGACCAAAGCCGAGGCCGGGGCAGCGTTTGGCAATCCTGCGGTGTACATGGAAAAGTTCCTGCAGAACCCGCGCCATATTGAAATTCAGATCCTCGCCGACAAGCACCGCAACGCGGTTTACCTGGGTGAGCGCGATTGCTCCATGCAGCGGCGCCACCAGAAGGTGATCGAAGAGGCGCCGGCTCCCGGCATTCCCCGCAAGCTGATCGAACGCATTGGGGAACGTTGCGTGGCCGCCTGCAAAAAAATCGGCTATCGCGGTGCGGGTACTTTTGAATTTTTGTATGAAAACGGTGAGTTCTATTTCATTGAAATGAACACCCGTGTGCAGGTGGAGCATCCGGTGACTGAGTGGATTACCGGCGTGGACATCGTGCGCACGCAGATCATGGTGGCGGCTGGCGAGAAGCTGCCTTTCACCCAGCGCCAGGTACAGATTCGGGGGCATGCGATCGAGTGCCGTATCAACGCGGAAGACCCGTACAAATTTACGCCCTCGCCAGGGCGCATCACCACCTGGCACACGCCGGGGGGGCCAGGTGTGCGTGTGGATTCGCATATTTACACCAACTACTACGTGCCGCCGAACTACGACTCGATGATCGGCAAGCTCATCGTTCACGGCGACACCCGCGAACAGGCGCTAGCGCGCATGCGTACGGCGTTGTCTGAGACCGTGATTGAAGGGATCAACACCAACATACCGCTGCACCGCGAGTTGATGGTGGACGCGAACTTCGTCGCTGGTGGGACCAATATTCACTATCTTGAAGAATGGCTTTCACAGCGTCAGCGCTGATGGCTGCGCACACGAAACCATGAACCTGCATGAACTGAGCCTGGCCTGCCCGCAAGAGCAGGTGGAAACGTTGAGCGATGCGCTGGAAGCCCTCGACGCGCTCAGCGTGTCGGTGGAGGATGCCGATGCCCACACCGATGCCGAGCAGGCGCTCTTTGGCGAGCCCGGCATGCCGGTGCAACGCAATGCCTGGCAGCGCAGCCGGGTGCTTGCCTTGTTTGCTGAGCAGCAACTGGCGCAAGATGCGCTTGGTTTGCTGCAGGCGCAGGATTTTTTCCAACAATGTGAAGTAGTGGGGCTTGCGCCGGTGGTCGAGCAGGACTGGGTGCGTCTCACGCAGTCGCAGTTTGCCCCTGTGCCGATCACGCCGGATTTTTGGATCGTGCCGACTTGGCACGAACCACCGGCCGAAGCCCGGCAGGTGATTCGCCTGGACCCCGGTCTGGCATTTGGAACCGGCACACACCCCACCACCCGCATGTGCCTGCGCTGGATTGCTGAGCATGCGCAGGAGGCTGCACTTGGACGGGTACTGGACTACGGCTGCGGCTCCGGAATTCTGGCCATTGGGGCCGCGAAGTTCGGTGCTTCCGACATTGACGCGGTGGATATAGACCCTGCTGCAGTGCAATCCACGCGCTCCAATGCAGACGCCAATGGTGTGCAGCTTCGCGTCGGGTTGCCTGACATGGCCCAAGGCGCCTATGGCACTGTGTTGGCGAATATTTTGGCAACGCCACTGCGTGTGCTGGCGCCCTTGCTGTGCGCGCATGTGGCACCAGGCGGGCATCTGGTGCTGGCAGGTATTTTGGAGCGTCAAGTAGAGCAGTTGCAGGAAGCGTATGCACCCTGGCTGAACCTCGCCGTGGCGGACAGCCAAGACGGCTGGGTCCTGATGACGGCACTGCGCTGATCCGCGAGAGCCCGTATTTTCTACAACCGGCAGCTGATGAGCCAGACCACCCGCTGTCCCTCATGCCAGACCCGCTTCAAAGTGGTGGCGGACCAACTGCGCATTTCAGATGGGTGGGTGCGCTGTGGACAATGCAAGCAGGTCTTTGATGCCTCATTGTCCTTGGAGACAGTGGGGACTGAGCCCATGCTGCCCGAAATGCAACTTGACCGGTTGCGCGGGCCAGTTGAGCGGTCCACGCCACAGACAAAAACACAGGACACCTGGGGAGGCCTCGCATACACCGAGCAGTCACAACCTCGGATAGCATCCCCCGCCTCCTTTGGGGAAGATGGCGCAATAGACGACGGTTTTGCGAAGACGCAGTCTGGTGAGTTGCGCGCGCCAGGGAAGGTCGCGGCTCCGGAGCAACCTGCGCATGTGCCTGCCTTCCTGACAGCGCGTCCTGCCCCGACGCCGGGATTTGTCTTGGGCAAAACTATGGCGCCTGATCGGGTCGTTCCGGTGCTCGGCCAATCTGAGAGCGCTTCAGCCAAAGCCCAGCCGTTGGCCAGAGTCCGGGCCCCTGAGAGGGCTTCTGGCGAACCGGTGGACAAACGACAAGAGCCATCCTGGCGCAGCCCTGCACAGCAGGCCGATATGCCAGCGGAAACTGAGTGGCAATCGCTATCGCCTGGCGGCTATGAGTTGCCGGCAGCGCACAAGGACGACTCTGATAGCCAGTGGCCGGTGCTTTT
>JBQMQB010000152.1:4249-6047 GCA_052172715.1 Giesbergeria sp.
GATTGACCAAGGCGCAGCGGCGCGCATTGCAGGCTATCGGGTGTTGGCCTTTTATCCCTGAGACAGTTTCGCAAGCAAAGACATCACGGTGCTGCTTCGCCTTGCCGTACGCACTGACGATAGGCTTCGTGTCTTGCGCGCTCTTTGATTGCAAACGCGTATGAGGGATTCACTTTGAACGAAAGATTTTTATGGCAGTACTGATCTGTGGCTCGTTGGCGTTTGACACCATCATGACTTTTGAGGGGCGGTTTGCCGACCAGATACTGGCGGAGCAATTGCATATTTTGAACGTCTCGTTCCTGGTGCCATCGCTGCGCCGCGACTTTGGCGGTTGTGCTGGCAACATTGCCTACGGCCTGAACCTACTGGGTGGTAGGGCACTGCCCATGGCTACATTGGGCAGCGATGGTGGTGAGTACCTGCAGCGCCTTGCGCAATTGGGGATCGGCACGGCGTTTGTTCGGCAGGTTGACAGCACCTACACCGCCCAGGCCATGATCATGACCGATATGGACAACAACCAGATCACGGCGTTCCACCCTGGCGCCATGATGCAGGCCCACAGCAACCGCATTGAAAACGTTGCGACGCAGGGAATCAACCTGGGGATCGTGGCGCCGGATGGGCGTGACGCCATGCTGGAGCACGCTTCCCAGTTTCACGCGGCCGACATTCCATTCGTGTTTGATCCGGGCCAGGGATTGCCGATGTTCTCGGGTGAGGAACTCAGGCACTTCGTGGATTTGGCCAGTTGGGTGACGGTTAACGATTACGAGGGGCGCATGCTGTGTGAGCGCACTGGCCTGGAGTTGGCTGAGCTGTCATTGCGCGTGAAGGGGCTCGTAGTGACTCTTGGTGCTGCCGGTTGTGATGTGTGGGTAGCAGGCTCGAAAACGCTGGTGCCACCGTTTGCACCGCAGCAAGTGGTAGATCCTACGGGTTGTGGCGATGCTTGGCGCGGCGCTTTGCTTTTCGGTTTGGAGCAGGGGTGGTCGTTAGAGCGATGCGCGGTGCTTGGCAACCGCATGGGGGCATTGAAGATCGCTACGCGAGGTCCGCAAAACTACCAGCTCGATTTCACGCCGATATAGGCACGCAGCGCAGGCAAAAAAAACCGGCGCCAGAGGCGCCGGTAGCAAAAAGCGATCGAATCCTCAGGGCTTGGAGCCTGTTGGAAACGGCCAAGCAGCTTGCGGATTGAGTTGCGTCTTTGGGGTAGGCGCTTTGCTTGATGCCGATTTGGCTGCTGGTTTCGCAGCGGGGGACGCGGTTTTTTTGGCTGGCACCTTTGCTGCCGCTTTTTTGGCGACGGCGGCCTTTACCGGTGCAGCCTTCTTCGCGGGCGCAGCTTTCTTGGCTGCTACGGCTTTCTTTGCCGGTGCCGCCTTCTTGGCTGGAGCTGCTTTTTTTGCCGGTGCAACGGCCTTCTTCACAGGAGCTGCCTTCTTCGCTGGTGCAGCTGCCTTTTTTGCAGGAGCTGCCTTCTTCGCTGGTGCCACTGCCTTCTTTGCAGGAGCTGCTGCTTTTTTCACTGGTGCGGCAGCCTTCTTCGCAGGAGCTGCAGCCTTCTTCGCTGGTGCCGCTGCCTTCTTTGCAGGAGCCACCGCCTTCTTTGCAGGAGCCACCGCCTTCTTCGCTGGTGCTGCTGCCTTCTTCGCAGGTGCTGCCGCTTTCTTCACCGGTGCGGCTTTCTTTGCCACCACAGCCTTCTTTGCCGGTGCTGCCTTCTTCGCAGGCACAGCCTTTTTCAAAGCGGGCTTTGGAGCTGCAGCCTTCTTGACTGCTGCGGTCTTCG
>JBQMQB010000153.1:0-6032 GCA_052172715.1 Giesbergeria sp.
TGGTGACGCAATGGTGTTTTTCGCACGTTGAGCCAGCAGGTCCCGGCACCAACACGCTGCCGTCTGGGGCGGCGCTTGTACTCCCACTTAAAGCGCCTATGCGCTGCCGCGGAGTGCTCGTTGTAGAGCCACCGAAAGACAAAATGCCGGGCATGGAACAGCGTCGGCTGCTGGAGACCTGTGCATCGCTCATTGCTATTTCACTCGAACGCATTCACTACATTGGCGTGGCTCAGAGCAGCACGGTGCAGATGGAATCAGAGCGACTGCGCAACTCCTTGCTTGCCGCCATATCGCACGACCTGCGAACGCCGCTTGCCTCACTGGTCGGACTTGCCGATACTTTGGGCCAATTGGCTCCCCCCATGTCGCCAGAGCAGCAAGACGTCGCGGTCGCGATTCGCCATTCCGGAGAACGCATGAGCGCCCTGGTCACCAATCTGCTGGACATGGCCAAGCTGCAGTCTGGCGCTGTGCCCTTGAACAAGGCGTGGCAACCGCTGGAAGAGGTCGTCGGCAGCGCGATTGCGCTGTGCTCGCAGCAACTGGCCGGGCGTCCATTGGAAGTGCATTTGCCGAACGACTTGCCCCTCCTGCACCTGGACGCTGCGCTGTTCGAGCGGGTACTGGTCAACCTGCTGGAGAACGCAGTCAAGTACACGCCCACGGGCTCAGGCCTGAACATCAGCGCGTGGAGGTCTGGTGATTCGGTTCAGCTGGCGCTGCGCGATTACGGTCCTGGCTTGCCGCCGGGCCGCGAAGCCGCTGTGTTCGAGAAGTTCGAACGCGGCTCGCGCGAGAGCGCAACCGCTGGGGTAGGTCTCGGACTCGCCATCTGCCAGGCAATCGTCCAGGCCCAGGGCGGCAGCATTTCCGGAGAAAGCGTACTGACGAATGGCGTCATTGCAGGCGCACGCTTTACCATCACCCTGCCCTGCGGCACCCCGCCAACGGACGATGGCTCGGCGGTGAGCCGCACTGACGACACGCCCTAAACCATGTCCACACCCGGCCGCTCGATCCTGATCGTCGAAGACGAAAGCGACATTCGCCGCTTTCTGCGCCTCACCCTAGAAGCAGATGGCCACGCAGTGCATGAAGCGTGCACTTTGGCGCGCGGCCTGATCGAGTTGGGTACGCGCCGACCCGACCTGCTGATTCTTGACCTAGGCCTTCCGGACGGCGACGGTGTCGACCTGATTCACACCCTGCGGACTTGGTCGACGATGCCGGTCATCGTGCTCTCTGCGCGCACCGACGAAGCCAGCAAGATTGCCGCGCTGGACACTGGCGCGGACGACTACCTGGTCAAACCCTTTGGTTCAGGCGAACTGATGGCGCGTGTGCGTGCGCAACTGCGCCGCGCCGAACCCAGAAGTGGCACCGACCAGAAACCCGTATTGCAGTTGGGCGACGTGTGCATTGATTTCGCGCGCAGAACGGTGGAACGGGCAGGTGCGCCCGTCCACCTGACGCCCATTGAATTCAAGCTGCTGTCGCACCTTGCCGCCCAGCCCGAGCGGGTCGTCACCCACCAGCAATTGCTCAAAGCGGTGTGGGGGCCCGGCCATGCTGAAGACACGCATTACGTGCGCGTGCACATGGCCAACCTGCGCAAGAAGCTGGAAGCCAACGCGTCGATGCCGCGCTATTTCTGCACCCAAGCCGGCATTGGCTACCGGTTTGTTCCTTAGGACGCTGGCGGAGCGCCCCCACGGACTGCCATACGCACCACCCGCCCGATGCTCAGGCCTTGCACCAGAATAGAAAACACCACCACGCAGTAGGTGAGCGTAAGCACCACGTCGCGCTCGGGGCCGGTGGGGAGCGAGAGCGCCAGCGCCACCGAAATACCACCGCGCAGTCCGCCCCATACAAGCACCCGCGCTGAGCCGCTGGGCAGTTGCAGCCAGCGTTTTCCGGCGTGTACGGGCACACCGACGGTGAGCCAGCGCGCCGTCAACGCCACCAAAATAGCGACGGCGCCGGCCAGCAACAGCGGCAGCGAGAAAGAAATCAACAGCACTTCCATGCCAATCAGCACGAACAGCACCGCGTTCAGGATTTCGTCGATCAGCTCCCAGAACATGTCGACGTAGCGGCGCGTGGTGTCCGACATGGCGCGCGCCCGCCCGCCGTTGCCGACCATCAGCCCCGCCACCACCATGGCCAGCGGGCCAGAGACATGCAGGCGGGCCGCCAGCGCGTAGCCGCCGACCACGGCGGCCAGGGTGATGAGCACTTCGACTTGGTACTGGTCAATGGTCTTGAGCATCCACACCGTGAGTGCACCAAGCACCAAGCCAAACACGATGCCACCGCCCGCCTCATGCGCCAGCAGCGTCAGGCCCTCGGCCGCAGTGGGCAGGCCACCGCTGGCCAATACGCCGAGCAGCAACGAAAACAGCACCACGCCGACGCCGTCGTTGAACAGCGACTCGCCGGAGATGACCAACTCCAACGTCTTGGGGGCGCCGGCCGATTTGAGAATGCCCATCACTGCAATCGGGTCGGTGGGTGAAATCAGTGCGCCAAACAGCAGGCAGTGAATGAGCGGCAAAGGCACGCCCAGCAAGGGCAGCACCAGCCACATGCCCAGGCCGACGAGCACCGTGGAGAGCAGCGTGCCCACTAGCGCCAAGCCCGCTACCGTGAAGCGAAACTGCTTGAGTGCGGCCAGGTCCACATGCAGCGCGCCGGCAAACAGCAGGAAGGACAGCATGCCCTGCATCAGCACCTGCGAGAAATCCAGCGTCTTGAGGAAGGCTTCCTCGTGTTTGCGCAGGCCGTGGTCCAGCCCTGCGGCGCTCAGGCCCACCACCAGCAGCGTGAGGCCCAGCGCAATCACCATCACGCCAATGGTGGTCGGCAGGCGCACGAAGCGGTGGTTCAGGTACGAGAGCAGCGCGGTGACGACAAGGCAGACAGCAGCAATATCAAGCATGGTTCACGGTACAAAAAATCGTCACAGCAGCACAATGTCGTATTGCTCCTGGCCCACCACAGCCTCGGCCTGCAGCGAAATCGGCTTGCCGATGAAGTCTGACAAACCGGCCAGGTGAGCACTCTCTTCATCGAGAAACAATTCCACCACGGTGGCAGAGGCAATCACGCGGAACTCACGCGGGTTGAACTGGCGGGCTTCGCGCAAAATTTCGCGCAGGATGTCGTAGCACACGCTGCGCGCAGTCTTCACGCTGCCCTTGCCTTCGCAGGCGGCACAGGGCTCGCACAGCATGTGCGCCAGCGATTCGCGGGTGCGCTTGCGTGTCATCTCGACCAGCCCCAGGTGCGAAAAACCCCCAGCCATGGTTTTGACCCGGTCACGCGCCAGGTGCTTACGGAACTCGGCCAGCACCGCACTCTGGTGCTCTTCACGCAGCATGTCGATGAAATCGACAATCACGATGCCACCCAGGTTGCGCAGCCGCAGTTGCCGGGCTATTGAGCCCGCGGCTTCGAGGTTGGTCTTGAAGATGGTGTCGTCAAAATTGCGCGCACCCACGTAGCCGCCGGTGTTCACATCCACCGTAGTGAGCGCCTCGGTCTGGTCGATGATGAGGTAGCCACCCGATTTAAGGTCTACCCGTCGACCCAGCGCGCGCGCAATCTCATCGTCAATCGCATACAGATCGAAAATGGGGCGCTCGCCCTTGTAATGCTGCAGCTTGGCCGCAGCCGCTGGCATGAACTCCTGGCCAAACTGGCGCAACCGCTGGAACTGCTCCAACGAGTCAAGGCGAATGCTCTGCGTGTGCTCACCCACCAGGTCGCGCAGCACACGCTGCAGCAAATCGAGGTCCTGGTGCAGCAGCGAAGGCGGCGGCAGGCGCAGGGCCGCGTCTTTGATGCGCGCCCAGGTCTTGCGCGAGTAGGCGATGTCTTCGGCCAGCTCGGCGTCGGTGGCGTCTTCGCCATTGGTGCGCAGAATAAAGCCGCCCCCGCCACCCGAAGCCTTGTCGCCTACCAGCGCCTGCAAACGCTCGCGCAAAGCATCGCGCTCACTCGGCGGGATTTTTTGCGACACGCCCACATGCTCGTCCTGCGGCAAAAATACAAGCAAGCGCCCGGCCACGCTGACCTGCGTCGACAGACGCGCACCTTTGCTGCCCAGCGGGTCCTTGATGACCTGCACCATCAGCGCCTGGCCCTCGAACACCTGCTTTTCAATCGGCACCTGCGGGTCGCTGCGGCGCGCAAGCGCGGCGGCCTCACCCTCGGGGTGGCGCTGCCACACATCGGCCACATGCAGAAACGCGGCACGCTCCAGTCCAATGTCGATAAAGGCGGACTGCATGCCAGGCAGCACACGCGCGACCTTGCCCAGATAGACGTTGCCCACCAAGCCGCGCTCCAGGGTGCGTTCGACGTGCAGTTCCTGCACCGCGCCATGCTCGACCACGGCCACACGGGTTTCCTGGGGCGACCAGTTGATCAGAATGTCTTGTTGCATGGCGGTGGAATTCATGGCGTCAGAGGCCGAATCCGGCAGCGCGCAACAGTTGCGCGGTCTCGAAAAGCGGCAGCCCCATGATGCCCGAATAGCTGCCGCGCAGCATCGGAATGAACGCCCCCGCACGCCCCTGCACCGCGTAGGCGCCGGCTTTGCCCATGGGCTCGCCGGTGGCGACATAGGCCGCGATCTGCTCAGGCGTGAGCGACGCAAACTGCACCGTAGAAACCGAGCAGGTCGCAAGCCGCTTTCGGCCTACCTGCAGCGCAACCGCAGTGAGCACACGGTGCGTCTGGCCTGAGAGCTCGGTGAGCATGCGCACCGCATCCTCAGCATCCAGCGGCTTGGCATACATCCGTCGGCCCAACGCCACGGTAGTGTCGGAGCACAGAATGGGCGCATCGGGCAGCAAGCGGCGGGCATGGCGCGCCACGGCCGCATCGAGCTTGAGGCCGGTGACACGCACCACATACGTCTTTGGTGCTTCGCCGGGCAATGGCACCTCAATGGCCTCGGCGTCCTCGCTCACATCGCCGGGCACATTGGGCAGCAGCAATTCATGGCGCATACCCAGCTGGTCAAGCAGTTGGCTGCGGCGCGGACTTTGCGAGGCAAGGTAAACAAAAGTGGACATAAAACCAATAGAAAAACAGCCGCTAACGCTTATACAGTAAGCGCCAAAAGCTATTAAAAAAATAGTGACTGAAAGCGCGGGTTCCGGGCACCCCTGCGCACCCTATTCCCGGTGGTAGGGGTGGCCCGCGTTGACCGACCAGGCGCGGTAGAGCTGCTCGATAAGCAGCACACGCACCATGGCGTGTGGCAGCGTCAGGTCAGACAGGCGGATGCGCTCGTGCGCGCTCTGGCGAAATGCCGGCTCCAGGCCATCCGGCCCGCCAATGACCAGGGCCACGTCGTCGCCACCGAGCTGCCAGCCCGTGAGGCGCTCGGCCAGCGCCTTGGTCGTCAAGCTGGTGCCGCGCTCATCAAGTACCACCACGCGCATGCCTCTGGGGATGGCCGCTGCGATGCGTTCGCGCTCTGCTGCGTACAGGGTGTCCAGCGTTTTCGAGCCGCGCGGCTCAGTTTTGACGGCCTTGAGCTCGACCTTGAGTTCGGGCGGAAAGCGCTTGGCGTAGTCGTCGTAAGCCGTTTGCGCCCAGTCGGGCACGCGCAGGCCTACGGCGACGATCAGCAGGCGCATGGGCGGGTGGTGTCAGGCCTTACGCCTTGCGACCAGGGCTTTTGCGTGCGGGTGCTTTGGCTGGCGCTGCCTTCTTGGCCGGGCTGGCCTTGGCGGCGCTGCTGGTGCGTTTCGATGCAGCCGCCTTCTTGGCCGGTACGGTAGCGCTGCGCGGCTTGACGACCAACGTCTTCACCGTAGCCGTTTTGGTGGCGGGCGACTTTGCAGGGGTTTTGGCTGGCGCTTTCGCCGCTGTTTTCGCCGCAGCCTTGGCTACGGGCTTGGCGACAGTTTTCGCTGCGGGTTTGGCTGTTGGCTTGGAGACCGTTTTGGCCACAGGTTTGGCTGCGGGCTTGGCTGTCGACTTCGCTGGCACTGTCACCGGCTTGCGAGCGG
>JBQMQB010000154.1:0-5969 GCA_052172715.1 Giesbergeria sp.
CCTAGCCGACCATCTTTACAAAGGCTTTGTCTGGGCTTTGCCCCCGTGACAAGGCCCCCGCCGACAATGACAGAGCACCAAAGGGGTGCGCACGCTCCTTGTACACCGATGCTCTATTTTTGTTCGTCACACGGCATCCGCCGTTTTGCTCTTGGGTTAGCCGCCAGTGCTGCGCTGTTGTCGGGATGCGCCTCCCTCACCAGCAATACCCCTGAAGTGGCCGTCTGGACGACGCCCGAGGAGTGGGCTGGTGTCCAGGCGGAAAACGCCGCCACGCCACTTGGCGAGTGGTGGGGGCGCTTTGACGACCCCGTGCTCAGCTCGCTGGTGCAGCAGGCGCTTGCCAGCAACACCAGCCTGCGCCAGGCCCAGGCATCGCTGCGCCAAGCGCGGGCGGTGAACGATGTGCAGGCGGCAGGCCTGTTGCCACGGGTGGGTGCATCAGGCTCGGTGCAGCGCAATCGCACTGCAGGCACCACAGGCAATCGCATTTCCGCCGGGTTCGACGCGAGTTGGGAACCCGACCTGTTTGGTGGCCAGCAAAGCGCCGTAGCGGCGAGCCAGGCCGACGTGGCCGCTGCCGTGGCCGGCCTTGGCGATGCCCAGGTATCGCTCGCAGCCGAGGTGGCGGCCAACTACATCGCGCTGCGTGGCCTGCAGACCCGCCTTGCCATTGCGCGCAGCAACCTTACTAGCCAGCAGGGCACCTTGCAAATCAGCAACTGGCGTTTGCAGGCCGGGCTGACCAGCTCGCTCGTCACCGAGCAGGCGCGCGCCGCCGTGGAACAGACTGCTGCACAAGTGCCGACGCTTGAGAGCAGCCTTGCGCAGACGCGCCACGCCCTCGCCGTGCTCACCGGCCAGCCGCCCGCGGCCCTCGATGCGGCGCTGGCGGTCTCAGCTGTCGTGCCGCAAGCCCCAGCCGATCTGGCCCTGGCGATTCCCGCGCAAACCTTGCGCCAGCGTGCCGACGTGCGCGTGGCTGAGGCTCGCATCGGCGCCGCACTGGCACGCGTGTCGCAGGCCGACGCCGCCCGCTACCCCAGCCTGCGCATCAGCGGCAATCTGGGACTTGGTGCCGCAACGCTTGGGGCATTGACGAACGGCGCCAGTGTTGCCAGTGCACTGTTGGCCAGCATCTCTGTGCCATTGTTTGACGGCGGTGCTGCACGTGCGCAGGTTCGCGTGCAGGAAGCTGCACTGGAGCAGGCCCGCATCGGCTACGAAGCCACAGTTCTGGGCGCGCTGCAGGATGTCGAAGACGCCCTGGTGGCCCTGCAAGGCGACCACGAGCGCCTGACGCGCTTGCAGGCGGCTGCCGATGCGGCCGCCAACGCCGATCTGCTGGCGCGCCAGCGCTACCAGAGCGGTCTGATCGATTTCACCACCGTGCTGGACACCCAGCGCACCGTGCTGTCGGCCCAGGACGGAGTCGCCAACGCGCAGGCCAGCCTCGCCACCGACCATGTGCGCCTGTACAAGGCGCTGGGCGGCGGCTGGAACCCCGACACCGATGGCAATGCCAAGCCTTAAGGCCGCACACGGCCCCGCACAAAAACACGAGCCTTTACGCCCATGACCACTGCCACCACGCCCACCTCGCCGCCCGCCAACCTGCAAACCCTGCTGGGCGAAGACAAGCCCCCGCGCTGGTGGCAGCGCGGCTCTTTGTGGTTCGGTCTGCTTGCACTGCTGCTGGTCGTCGGCGGCCTGTACTACTGGCAGGACCAGACGGGGGGCAAAGCCGCGCCAGCCTATGTCACCACGCCGCTCGCCAAGGGCAACATCACCCTTACGGTTTCGGCCAACGGCACGCTACAGCCGACGCGCTCAGTCAACATCGGCAGCGAGCTTTCCGGCACCATCAAACGGGTGCTGGTGGACGTGAATGACCGGGTCAAGGCCGGGCAGGTGCTGGTGGAACTTGATGCCTCCAAGTTCAATGACCAGGTGACGCGATCGCGCGCCGCGTTGGCAGCAGCGCAGGCGGCGCTGGCGCAGAGTGTGGCCACCACCAAAGAGGCGCGGGCCGCCCTGGTGCGCTTTGAAGAAGTTGCCAAACTCTCGGGCGGCAAGGTGCCTTCGGCAACCGAACTCGACAGCGCACGGGCCACACTGGATCGCGCCGTGGCGGCCGAAAATTCGGCCCAGGCCAATGTGGCGGTGGCGCGCGCCACGCTGTCTACCGATGAAACCAATCTGTCCAAGGCGTCGATCCGCTCGCCCATTGACGGCGTGGTGCTGAGCCGCTCTGTGGAGCCGGGCAATGCCGTGGCCGCCTCCTTGCAGGCCGTCACGCTGTTCTCGGTCGCTGAAAATTTGGCCCAGCTTGAACTTAATGCGAGCGTGGACGAGGCCGATGTGGGCGCAGTTGCCATCGGCCAGAGGGCCAACTTCACCGTCAGTGCGTACCCAACGCGCCGCTTTCCGGCCACCATCCAGCGCGTGGCTTTTGGCGCCACCACCACCAACAACGTTGTGACCTACGTGACCACACTGGACGTGGACAACACCGACCTCGCCCTGCGTCCCGGCATGACAGCGGTGGCCACCATCGTGGCGACCGAGCGCAAGGATGTACTGCTGGTGCCCAACACTGCGCTGCGCTTCTCGCCCGGTACCGGCCCTGATGCCAAAGGCGGCGCCGCGCAGAGCGGCAATATCATGTCCAAGATGATGCCGCGCCCTCCCAGAAGCGGCACCAAGGTGGCGCGACCCGACAGCAAGTCGGCTGGCGCGCGCCAGATCTGGGTGTTGGAAAATGGCCAGCCCGTGGCCATGCAAGTGACCGCCGGCATCAGCGACGGCCGCATGACCGAAGTGAGTGGCGAGGGGCTGGAACCTGGCCTGCTCGTCATCACCGACCAGCGCAGCAGCGGGGCCGGGTCGTGACAGCACCCAAGGTCCCACTGATCCGCCTGCGCGGCATCACCAAAGTGTATGGCGAGGGCGCGACCGCCTTCCAGGCGCTCAAGGGGGTGGACCTGGACATCGAGCGCGGCGATTTCGTTGCCATCATGGGCCCGAGCGGCTCTGGAAAGTCCACCGCCATGAACACTCTGGGGTGCCTGGACACCCCCACCACGGGCACCTACGAATTTGAGGGTGTACAGGTGCAGTCGCTCAGCCGCGACGAGCGCGCCCGGCTGCGGCGGCGCTACTTGGGCTTTGTGTTCCAGGGCTTCAACTTGCTGGCGCGCACCTCGGCGCAAGAAAACGTGGAGCTGCCGCTGATCTACCGCGGCGAGCCCAAAGCCAGTCGCCATGTTATGGCGATGCGTGCGCTCGAAGCCGTGGGCCTCAAAGGCTGGGAGCACCATACGCCGGGCGAGCTCTCGGGCGGGCAGCAGCAGCGTGTGGCGATTGCCCGCGCCATCGTCACCGAACCCGCCGTGCTGCTGGCCGATGAGCCCACCGGCAACCTGGACACCGCGCGCAGCCGCGAGATCATGGAATTTCTCTGGCACCTGAACGCCGACCTGGGCATCACCGTGATCATGGTGACGCACGAGCACGACATGGCAGCCTACGCGCGGCGCATCGTACGCTTTGTCGATGGTGTGGTGGAGAGCGATACACGCAACCAGCCGTTCGCGCTGCAGGTGCCCACCACTACGGAGGTCGCCCATGTGGCTTAACACCCTGCTGCTGGCCCTGCGCTCCATCCGGCGCAACCTGCTACGCTCTTTTTTGACAGTGCTTGGCATCGTGATCGGCGTGAGCGCCGTCATCACCATGGTCACGGTGGGCAACGGCGCCACGCTGGCGGTGCAAAGCCAAATTTCCGGCCTGGGCACCAACCTGCTCCAGGTGCGCCCCGGCCAGCGCATGGGGCCGGGCAGCGGCGGAGCAAGCGCGCCGGCTTTCAAGGACACCGATGCGCAAGCGATTGCCAGCCAGATCGGTGGCGTAGCGGCGGCCGCGCCCGAGTCGCGTTCCAGCGGCACGCTGGTGGCCAACGGCCGCAACTGGACCA
Organism: Giesbergeria sp.; assembly: GCA_052172715.1. Taxonomy (GTDB): domain Bacteria; phylum Pseudomonadota; class Gammaproteobacteria; order Burkholderiales; family Burkholderiaceae_C; genus Simplicispira. The sequence goes on from JBQMQB010000154.1 coordinate 3,977, forward strand.
GCGCCATCACCGGCAGCACCAACGACTGGCTCACCATAGGCAACTGGACGCTGGCCAACGGCCGCGTCTTCACCGAAGCCGAATTGCGCGCCGGCGCTGCGGTGTGCCTGATCGGACAGACCGTGCAGCGCGAACTCTTTGGCAGCACCCCGGCCCTGGGCGAGCAACTGCGCGTCAAGCAAATCAGCTGCGAAGTGGTGGGCGTGCTGGCCTCAAAAGGGCAGGGCGCTTTTGGCAACGACCAGGACGACATGGTGTTCATGCCCATCAAGACGCTGCAGCGCCGCATCACCGGCAACACCCAGGTCAATACGCTACTGGTGTCGATGGCCGATGGCAGCGACGCCACGCGGGTGAAGAAGAGCCTCACGCAGTTGCTGCGCGAGCTGCGCAAACTCGCCGACAGCGACGAAGACAACTTTAACGTGCTCGACACCAAGCAGCTGGCGGACACGCTTTCGGGCACCACCCGCATCATGACCACGCTGCTGGGCGCGGTGGCTGCGGTGAGCCTGCTGGTGGGCGGCATCGGCATCATGAACATCATGCTGGTAAGCGTGACCGAGCGCACCCGAGAAATTGGCCTGCGCCTGGCTATTGGCGCGCTGGAGCGCGAGGTGCTGATGCAGTTTTTGATTGAGGCCGTGGTGCTCGCGGCGCTTGGCGGGTTGATCGGCATCGTGCTGGCGGCGCTGGCCTCGGTGGCGCTTTCGGGGATGATGGGGATTCCCTTCATCTTCAGCCCGGCGGTGAACCTCGCCTCGTTCTTCTTCTCGGCCGTGATTGGCGTGGTGTTTGGCTACTTCCCGGCGCGCCGGGCTGCGCGCATGGACCCGATTGATGCGCTGCGGCATGAGTGAAGGGTAGCGCTGTAGCGCCAACGGCGTAGGTTTGCGGCGCTGGAGGCAAGAGCAGGGCGGGGTCGCGGCGCTTGGGGCAAGAGCGGCGCAGGCATTGGGGTCTGAGCACGAGTTCCGCTACGCCAGCGGGAACTCCCAATACCAGCTCTCCTTGCTGCCGCTCAACAGCACGCTCTCCCGCGTCGCTTTGCAGCGCCAAGTCTGCATCGTGCGCTCCAGGTTCGGCGTGGGCTCGCTTAAGCAGTCGGGCTCAAACGCCACGGCGCAGGCCTCGCCTGGCGCGCGGGCCGATTCGTAGCGCAGCCACTCTGCACCGTGCGCCTGCGCCTGGGCTGCCACGGCATGCGTGGCGCTGTAGTCGCTCGGGTGCGTCCACGCAGTGCGGCTTTGCACCCACGGCGCTGTAGTCAGGTCCAAGCACTGCCCACGCAACCGTGCCTGAAAGAAGCTGTGCTCGGTCAGCAGCACCTGGTTCTGCAGGCCGTCGCTGTCCACAATGAATTGGTGCCGCCAGTACGCCACTTCTGCGCAGGCGGCCTGCAGCGCCTGCGCGCCGTACCACTGGCCGGGCGTGCGCGCAGGGCGGAAGCGGCTGGCGTGCGCCGGTCGGTAGCGAAAAGGGGTGGTCAGCAAATAGTGCTTCTTGCGCGCCGTGGCGGGACTGGGGGGCTTGCTCGCTTCAAGCAGTTGCTCCAGCAGGTCTTGCTCTTGCGGCGTGTCCACCAGCCGCATGGTGGAGACCACATGCTGCGCCTCCACACCGCGCCAGGCCAACATGCTGTGGCTGGCCACCGCGCCCTCGAACCAGGCCGGTTCCCAAGCGCTCACGCTGGGGCCCGCATGCCGTCGAGGTAGTGCAGCGTGGCGACCAGGCCCTCGGCCTTTTGCACCAGTTGTATCGGCTTGCCGCCGAGTACTTTGTGGTGCGAGCCCATCCACAGTTGGCGCTTGCCGTCGTCGGTGCCGACCAGCGCATCGAGCGAGCGGTACACGCGCACCAGCAGCAGGGCGAGTTCGCCTTCTTTCGAGTCTGGGTCAATCGCCTTGGCCCCCTTGAGGATGCGCGAAATGGTCGGCTCGCTCAGCCCCACGGTGCGCGCCAGCGCCGCGCCCGAGAGGCCAAGCAGCTGGCT
>JBQMQB010000155.1:0-5938 GCA_052172715.1 Giesbergeria sp.
AGTGCGGCCAGTTGCTGGTGACAGGAAAGCGCGGGTCGTGGCCAAAGCGGTCGATCGCGCTTACCGCAAAGCCGCGTGTGCGCAGGTGCTCAAAGAGCTGGCTGTAGGTGCCGCCGGGGAAGCTGTTGCCGTGCGAAAAAACGATGGTGGCCATGAAAGGTGCGGTGGCGTCCGTGCCGCGGCACGGACGCCATGAAAACGAGAGAGGCGCAAGTGTAGTGGTCAGCGCCTTGCGGCCTGCGCCTCTATCATGGCGCGTAGTTCGCTTGTTCCCCGGAGTCCGCCATGCCTGTTCTGAGCCGACCTTCGTTTTCCTACCGCGTTCGCCGCTGCTCGGTGTCCACGCTGCAAGCCATGCGCAGGCAGGGCGCGGGGGATTTGGTCACGCTGACCGACTGCCGTGCTACTCCGGCCGGCCATATCCCCTGCGTGCCACCGTTTGTGGCGTTCATGCTTGGGCGCGTAGGCACCTTGGCGCGAGGCCTGTAGCCGGAGCGTGTAGCTTCTGCGGGGTTGCAGAATGCTATTGAATTTATAGCTGTAAGCGCTTGTTGTATAAGCGTTAATGGCTGTTTTCTATAGATATTTATTGCTTGCCTAAAGCCAGCTGTTCCCGTGCAGCCTGCAGCACGTGCTCCGTATCAAACCCGAAATGCGCCAGCGCGTCTTTGCCGGGTGCCGACACGCCAAACGAGCGCATGGCCAGGATGGCGCCGTGGCGGCCCACATAGCGTTCCCAGCCGAGCGCTGAGGCGGCCTCGACTGACACGCGCGCCTGCACCGCTTCGGGCAGCACGCTCTCGTGGTACGCCGCATCTTGCTGCTCAAACAGTTCCCACGAGGGCATGCTGACCACGCGTGCGGCCACACCTTCGCGGGTGAGCTGCTCCCAGGCGGCCAGGCACAGGTGCACCTCGCTGCCGCTGGCGAGCAGCAGCACTTGCGGTGCGCCGTTCGCAGCATCGGCCAGCACGTAGGCGCCTTTTGCAACGCCCGCTGCGCTGGCAAATCGGCTGCGGTCCAGCGTGGGCAAGGCTTGGCGGGACAGGATGAGGCTGGTGGGCTGGCCCTGCGTCTGCATCGCAATGCGCCAGGCCTCTGCCGTTTCGTTGGCGTCCGCTGGGCGCAGCACCAGCATGCCTGGCATGGCGCGCAGCGAGGTGATTTGCTCGATGGGCTGGTGTGTCGGCCCGTCTTCGCCCAGCGCGATGGAATCGTGCGTCCAGACGTAGGTGACGGGCAGGCCCATCATCGCCGCCAGGCGCATGGACGGGCGACAGTAGTCGGTGAAGATGAGAAAGCCTGCCGCAAACGCGCGCAACCCTGCAAGCGTCATACCGCTGGCGGCCGCGCACATGGCGTGCTCGCGAATGCCGAAGTGAAAGTTGCGCCCGGCGTAGCTCGTTGGACTTTTTGCTTCGCCTTCGGCCGGCGCTTCGAACGCACCGGCAAAGTCAAAGCTCAGATGCGTCTTGGTGGACGGCGCCAGGTCTGCCGCGCCGCCCAGCAGCCAGGGCATTTTGGCTGCGATGGCGTTCTGCACCTTGCCCGCAGCATCGCGGGTGGCGAGGCCTTTGGAATCGGCCTCGAACCGGGGCAGGGTGGCATCCCAGCCCTCAGGCAAGCGGTGCGCCTGCATGGCTTCTAGCTGTGCTGCCAGGTCAGGGTATTGTTGGTGGTAGTCGCTGAATTGTTGCTCCCAGCTTGCGTGTGCGCGCTCACCGCGCGCGCCAAAGTGTGCAGCGAAATGTTCGCGTACGCCGCTTGGCACGGCAAACTGCGCATCCGGGTTGCAACCGTAGAACTCCTTGGCGAGTCGAACCTCCTCCTCGCCCAGTGGTTCGCCGTGCGCTTCCTTCTCATCTTGCTTGTGCGGCGCGCCGTAGCCGATGTGGCTTTGCACAATGATGAGCGTGGGCAGGCTGGGTTGCTCAACAAATGTCTGCAGGTGCTCCGAGAGTTGGGCGATGTCGTTCGCGTCCGCTACATGCAGCACGCGCCAGCCATAGGCCTCAAAGCGTGCGCCCACGTCTTCGGTGAAGGCGATGCCCGTCGACCCCTCGATGCTGATGTGGTTGCTGTCGTAGATCCAGCACAGGTTGGCAAGCTGCAAATGGCCGGCAAGCGAGGCGGCCTCAGAGCTCACGCCCTCCATCATGTCGCCGTCGCTCGCCAAGGCGTATACCTTGTGGTCGAACAACGTGAAGCTTGGGCGGTTGTAGGTGGCGCCCAGCCAGGCGCCGGCAATTGCCATGCCGACTGAGGTGGCCACGCCTTGGCCGAGCGGGCCAGTGGTGGTTTCGACACCAGTGGTCCAGCCGTGCTCGGGGTGGCCAGTGCAGCGGCTGCCGAGTTGGCGAAAACTCTTGAGTTCGTCCATGGTCACAGGCTTGCTCGTATCCTGCGCGTCGCCGCCTTCCGCAGGCCGCACGTCGCCCAGGTACAGCAGGCCATAGAGCAGGGCGCAGGCGTGGCCCGGCGACAGCACGAAGCGGTCGCGGTTCGGCCAGTGGGGTGCATGCGGGTCGTAGCTCAGAAAGCGCTGCCACAGGCAGTACGCCGTGGGCGCTGCACCCATGGGCGTGCCGGGGTGGCCTGAGTTGGCCTTTTGCACCATGTCGATGGCCAGGGTGCGCAGGGTGTTGATGCAGAGACGGTCGAGTGCCTTGTTGTCAGGTGTCGTGGTCGTGGTCATTGGCTTTCCTTGCGCAGCTGCCGATAGCGGCGCATCAGTGCGTTGGTCGAGCTGTCGTGGGCCAGAGTGGGTTCCTCGGCACTCGCCAGCTCTTTTGCCGTGGTGCCCGCCAGCACCTTGCCGAGTTCGACGCCCCACTGGTCAAACGAGTCGATGTTCCAGATCGTGCCCTGCGTGAACACGCTGTGTTCATAGAGCGCGATCAACGCGCCGAGCGAGTGCGGCGTGAGCCGCTGGGCGAGCAGGGTGCTGCTCGGGCGGTTGCCTTCAAACGTGCGGGCTAGTGCCACGGCGGGGTCTGCGCCCTCGTCCAGCACCTGTTGTAGGGGCTTGCCGAACGCCAGCGCCTCGGTTTGAGCAAAGAAGTTGGCCATCAGCAGGTTGTGCTGGCTGTCGGTGCCGCTCGCGTCCTGGCCCAGCGGGTTGAGCGTCTGGCAAAAACCAATGAAGTCGCACGGCACGGTGGGCGTGCCCTGGTGCAGCAGTTGGTAGAACGAGTGCTGGCCGTTGGTGCCTGGCTCGCCCCAGACTATTGGAGCGGTCGCCCAGTGCACCGGCGTGCCCTGTAGCGTGACATGCTTGCCGTTGCTCTCCATGGTGAGCTGCTGCAGATACGCCGGGAAGCGGCTCAGGTACTGCGCGTAGGGCAGCACAGCCTGCGTTTGCGCACCAAGGAAGTTGGTGTTCCACACCGCGAGCAGGCCCATGAGTACCGGGAGGTTTTGCGCCAGCGGCGCGCTCTGAAAGTGCTGGTCCACGGCGTAAAAACCGGCCAACATTTCGCGGAACTGATCCGGGCCAATGGCGACCATGAGCGACAGGCCAATGGCCGAGTCCATGGAGTAGCGCCCGCCCACCCAGTCCCAAAACTCGAACATGTGCTCGGTGGCTATACCGAACTTGGCCACGCCCTCGGCGTTGGTGGATACCGCCACAAAATGCTTGGCCACTGCCGCGTCATCGCCCAGTTGTGCCACGCACCAGGCACGCGCTGCGTGCGCGTTGGTCAGCGTTTCAAGCGTGGTGAAGGTTTTGGAGCAGACGATAAACAGCGTCTCGCCCGCATCCAAATCGCGCGTCGCCTCGACCAAGGCCGTAGCGTCCACATTGGAAACAAAGCGGCATTGCAGGTCGCGCTGGCTGTAATGGCGCAGCGCCTCATACGCCATTACCGGCCCAAGGTCCGAGCCGCCGATGCCAATGTTGATGAGGGTGCGAATGCGCTTGCCGCTGTGGCCGCGCCACTGTCCGCTGCGCACGGCGTCGGCGAAGGCCGCCATTCGATTGAGTACTGCGTGCACTTCGGGCACGACATCAACGCCGTCTACACAGATTTTTGTGCCGGCAGGTGCGCGCAGGGCGGTGTGCAGCGCTGCGCGGTGCTCCGTGGTGTTGATGGCATCGCCCCGAAACATGGCGGCAATGCGCCCCTGCAGCCCGCATTGTTCGGCAAGTGCCAATAGCAGGCGCAGGGTGTCGTCCGTCACGCGCTGCTTTGAATAATCCAGGTACCAGCCGGCGGCTTGTGCGCACAGGCGCTCGCCCCGTTGCGGGTCGCCCGCAAACAGCTCGTGCAGGTGCTGGCCGCGTGTCTGTTGGTAGTGGGCTGCGAGCGCCTGCCATGCGGCGGTGTTCGTCACCTCTGGGGCCTTTTTCTCAGTCATGGAATCGTTCATTCAATTGCTTTCGCTTTGCTCGCAATGTTCTCCAGCAGCTTCGCCCACGATTGCGTGAACGCTTCGGCTCCCTCGCGCTGCAGTTGCTCTGCCAGGGCCTCGACGTCAACGCCTGCCTCGCGGCATGTGGCCACCGCGGTATCGGCTTCGGCGCCATCGTCCCGCAAGCTCTGTTGCACCTTGCCGTGGTCCGAAAATGCGAACAAGGTCTTCTCGGGCAGGGTGTCGATGGTATCGGGCGCGGCCAGCGCTTCGACGTACAGCGTGTCGGGCGCGGCAGGGTCCTTGGTGCCCGTGCTGGCCCACAGCAAACGCTGCACAGGTGCGTCGGCCGAGGCAAGGCGGTGCCAACGGGGCGACGCCAGCAGGTCGCGGTAGGCGCGGTAGGTTTGCGCCGCCACGGCAATGCCCAGGCGGTTGTGCAGAGCCTCGGGCAGTGCCTTGTTCGCCGCTACGTCCCAGCGGCTGACAAAAAGCGAGGCGACCGAGTGCACCTTGGTGTCCAGCCCCGCAGCCAAGCGCCGCTCCATGCCGCGCAGGTAGGCCTCGGCCGATGCTTGGTATTGCGCCGCCGAGAACAGCAGCGTGACGTTGATGGGCACGCCGGCAAAAATCGATTCTTCGATGGCCACCACACCCTCTGGCGTGCCGGGAATCTTGATGAATAGATTGGGCCGGTCGGCCAGTTGGTGCAGGTGCGCGGCTGCGGCAATCGTGCCCCTCGCGTCGTGCGCCAGCAGCGGCGAAACCTCTAGCGATACCCAGCCGTCCATGCCGTCTGTGGCTTCGAAAATGGGGCGAAACAGATCGGCTGCGCGGCGCAGGTCGGCGATTGCCAGGTCAAAGAACAGCGCTTCGCCCGATTTGCCATCGCCCACTCCACGCGCGATGGCCTCGTCGTAAGCGTCTGATTTGCCGATGGCGTGCTCGAAGATGGATGGGTTGGAGGTGAGGCCGGTAATGGAATAGTCTTTGATGTACCGCGCCAGCGCTCCGCTGTCGATCAGTGGGCGCGAGATGTTGTCAAGCCACAGGCTCTGGCCAAGTTCGTGCAGTCTCTGGGTCGTTTTCATGGCGAATTCCTTTCGTTGGCGTATGCCACCGGGTTGTTCCAGCCGCCGTGTGCGGCCATTAGTGCGTCTGCTTCGGCAGGCCCCCAGCTGCCTTTGGGGTAGGCAATGGCGGGCGCATGCTCGGTGAGCACCGGGTCCACCACGCGCCAAGCGGCCTCGATGGCGGCTTCGCTCGCGAACAGCGCAGGGTCGCCCGCCATGGCGTCGGCCAGCAGGCGCTCGTAGGGGCTTTGCTCACCCGCTTCGTCTTCAACCATCACGAGCTCTTTTTGCTCGCCAGTGAAGGCCTTGCCCGGTGTTTTCACCCGTGCAGCCAGCGCAATCACCGAATGGGGCGACAGGCGAAAGCGCAGGTGGTTTACGTCGTCGCCGCCTGAGCCTGCGTCGTCAAACAAGCGCACCGGTGGGGGTTCAAGTCGCACCAGCACTTCGCAGGCGGTGGTGGGCAGGCATTTGCCCGAGCGCACAAACCAGGGCACGCCGGCCCAGCGCCA
>JBQMQB010000156.1:0-5933 GCA_052172715.1 Giesbergeria sp.
TTGGGCTCAGCGGCGGCGGGGCCTGCCATCGTGAGCATCATGATTGACATGGTGCTCACGACGTCGCTCTGCATCGCACTCTCGCGGCTTGATGGTGCGGGCACGCATGGCATGTCGGTGGCGGTAAAAAAGGCGCTACGCGGCATGCTCACCAACCCTATGCCATGGTCGATTGCGCTTGGAGCACTGGCCTCCGCCCTGGCGTTCAAGCTGCCTGACCCGGTCGACAAGACCGTGGCCATGCTGGCCGATGCGGCGTCACCCGTGGCGCTGTTCACGATCGGCGCGGTGTTGGCGCGCTCGCAGATGAACCAGCACGAGCGTGTCGCGCCACGCGATTACGTGCCCCTGGCGCTGGCCAAGCTGTTCGTGCACCCGCTGCTGGTGTGGGTTGCGGGCCGCGTGGCGATTGCTTTGGGCGTTCCGCTGGATCCGTTTGCCTTCACCGTGCTGGTGCTGCTCGCAGCGCTTCCGAGCGCCAGCAACGTCTCGCTGCTGGCGGAGCGCTTTGGCGCGCACAACGGAAGGGTGGCGCATATCATTTTGGTGTCCACTGCGCTGGCATTTTTGAGTTTTTCTGGCGTGGTGGCGTTGTTGGTCGGCCATTAAGAATCTCTTTCACCGCCCGAAGTCTTGCGACAATCTGTCTCCATGACTATCCCTGCCGACTTTCATGCCGACTTCGCCCCCGCAGCGCCACCAGCCGCCCTTCCACGGGATGCGCTGCGCCTGAGCTGTGTGGTGCCTGCGCACAACGAAGAGGCCAACCTGGGGCACTTCGTGCGGGCCTTGGCGCAGGCGGTGCAGGCGCTGACAGCGGATTTTGAAATCATTGTCGTCAACGACGGCAGCCGCGACACCACGCACGACGAGGCCATGGCGCTGATCGCCGAAGGCCTGCCCCTGCATTACCTGGCCCTGTCGCGCAACTTTGGCAAAGAGGCTGCGTTGACAGCCGGTATCGACCACGCGCGTGGCAATGCGGTGCTGCTGATTGACGCCGACTTCCAGCACCCACTGGCGCTGGTGCCCGAGATGCATGGCCTGTGGTGCATGGGCTATGACATGGTCTATGGCACCATCGTCGACCGTGCCTCTGAAAGTGGTGCCAAGCGTGTGGGCACGGGCTTGTTCTACCGGCTGCTCAATACCGGCAGCCATGTGAAGGTGCCGCCGCATGCAGGTGACTTCCGCTGGCTTGACCGCAAGGTGGTCGACGCGCTTAAGTCCCTGCCCGAGCGCCACCGTTTCATGAAAGGCTTGTACGCCTGGGTCGGTTTCAAGACGGCCGCGCTGCCGTTTGTGCCGCAGGACAGAGCGGCCGGGGCGTCCAGCTTCAACCTGCGGCGCTTGGGCTCGCTGGCCCTGCTGGGGCTGACCTCCTTCACCACCCTGCCGCTGCGCGTGTCGAGCGTGATTGGCTCGGCGGTGGCGCTACTGGCCCTGGCCTATGGCGCCTGGATACTGCTCGACACCATGCTATTTGGCACAGACTTGGCCGGTTGGCCGACGTTGGCAGCGGGCATCATGCTGTTTTCGGGTGTGCAGCTGATGTCCATCGGCATCCTGGGTGAGTACATCGGCCGCATCTACGACGAAGTCAAGCAGCGCCCCAGCTACTTGGTGGCGCGCGAAGAAGACCGCAGCCCCTGGCGCGGCGGCCAGCCATGAACGCCGTGGTGCATGGTCTGCGGCGCTTGCCGCAGGGCCTGCAGTTCGTGCTCGTGGGCGGGGCTGCGGCGGCCACCCACCTGCTCGCCGTAGGCATGCTGGTGCATTTTGCGGACATGCCTCCGCTGGTGGCCAATGTGCTCGCCTTTTTGGTGGCCTTTGTGGTCAGCTACAACGGACACGCGCTGCTGACTTTTGCCCAGACGGGGGCGCGGGGACGCGCGGTGGTCGGGCGCTACTTTGTCGTGGCCAGCCTGTCGTTTGTGGTGAATGAGCTGCTGTACGCCGCCGCCCTGCGCTGGCTGGGCTGGAACTACCTGGTCAGTTTGGTGCTGGTGTTGCTGCTGGTGGCTGTGGGCACCTTTGTATTGAGCAAATCTTGGGCGTTCAAGGCCTACGGCAAGGCATGACGGGCCCCTCCGCTTCCCGCGCGTTGATTGTGTGCGCCGACGACTACGCCCTGCACCCACTGGTCGACGACGCTGTGCAGCAGTTGGCGCGCGCCGGGCGGCTTTCCGCCACCAGTTGCATGACCACCGCGCCGCGCTGGCGCGAGGCTGCGCGCGCCCTGCAACCCTTGCGCCCCCAGCTGTCGGTGGGGCTGCATTTCAACTTGACCGAGGGGCATGGCGGCGCCTATGCGGCCCAAGGCCTGGGCAGCGTTCTGCGCCAAACCTACGCGCGGCAGTGGTCGCAGGCCCGGCTGCGAGATGCATGGCGCCAGCAGCTCGATGCCTTTGAGCACGCCATGGGCACCGTGCCCGACTTTATTGACGGCCACCAGCACGTCCACCAGCTTCCTGGCGTGCGCGAGGCTCTGCTGGTCGAATTGCAGGCCCGCTATGCCGGGCAGGCCGCGCCGTGGGTGCGTTCTACCGCACCGGCCCCGGGTCAGTGGCGCAATGCGAAAGCGCTGGTCATTGCCCTGCTGGGAGGCTGGACCGCCACGCGCCGCTGGCGCCGGGCGGGCGTGGCCATGAATCAGGGGTTTTCCGGGGTGTACGGTTTCGACGCGCCTGATGCGCAGCACTACGGCGCTCATATGCAGGTTTGGCTGGGGCAAGGGGAAAGCGGTGGGCTGCTCATGTGCCACCCGGCCAGCGCCGAGGTGCCGGGCGATGCCATCGGCCGCCAGCGGCCGGTGGAGTTTGCCTATTTGATGTCGCCAGCCTTTGCGGAGCTGCTGCAGCACTGCGGCGTGCATGTCCACCAAGGGCGCTGGCCCGGCACCGCCAGCGTGTAATTGTGCTGTTGCGCCTTACCGCGCGCAGGCCGTTGGCACATAGGCGCGCCAGTGCGCCGTCAGCGGGGGGCCCGAAGGGTCGCGTGGCCACGGGATGTTCCATACGCCCGTGTGCAAGCGCATGTTGGCACCTGGCTGCAGCTGGTCCAGCGGCCGTGGTGCGGCGGCTGGGGCCTGGCCCTGGCTCTGCGCGCCGGGCTGCCAGATCCACAGCGCGCCATGGGCCTGCAGGCGCTGCGGCGTGATCCAAGGGGAATAGCGTGGATCGCTGTCAATGAGGATCGAGGGGCGGTCTGGCGCATCTACCGCCGTCAGACCGGCCAACCAATAGTTGCCCGCCACGGTATCCAGCGGGCACTGGGCCAGCGCGTTCCAGGTGGCTTCGGCCTGCGCGCCCAGGGCTGCCGCGGGCCAGTCGGTGCGTGCTGGCCGGTGGCGCCAATGTGCGCTGGTGGCCAGGTAGGCGCCGGCCAGCAGACTGACCAGCACCAGCCACACGGCCAGCCCACGCAGCAGCCGGGGTTGCATCGGCGCCAACCAGGCCGTGGGCAGGCTGGCGGCCACCAGCAGGCCGCTGAAGGCCCACATGGGCCCGCCCCACATGTCGCGCAGGCGCAGGCCGAGCACCACGCCGAGCAGGGTAACCAGCAGACCTGACCCCAGCGCCAGCGTAAGCAGGTAGCCCGGCCAGTGGGTGTGCAGGCGCACAGGTACGGGCGTCGGCGGTGATTGCGGGGCAGGCAGGCGCAGCGTGCGGCGCGTGCCCAGCGCCGCCACCAGCACGATCAGCGCCAGCGGCAGATGGTTAAGCGCTTGGGTGGCCAAGAACATTACGGCCGACAGGCGTGGGTTGTGAGCGGCGTCGGCTGCGGAGCGGTTGATCGCGTAGGTCATCGGCAGCCAGTCTGACTGCCACAGCCAGACCAGGTGCGGCGTCAGCACGGCCAGAGCCACAGCCAGCGCCAGCCAGGGGCCGGGCTGGCGCAGCACCCGGCGCGCCTGCGACAGCACCAGGTACAGCCCCAGGCAGGCGAGGAGGACGCCGACGGAGTACTTGGTCAGCAGCCCCAGCCCCGCCAGCACGCCCAGTGCCAGCCATTGGCGCAAGCGCCCGTCTTGCAGCGCCGCCAACTGGCACAAGCCCAGCGCAGCCCACAGCGGCATTTGTGCGATGTTGTGGTTGAACTCCAGCGCCGGGTAGTTGTAGAAGGCCACGCCCATGGTCAGCACCGTGCCGATGAAGGCGCGCTCAGGCGCCATCAAGCGGCAGCCGGTGCGCCACACGCACCACAGCGTGGCGGCGATGCACAGCTGGCTCAGCAGGAAAGGGCCGACCTTGCCGAACGCAAGCCAGGCCAGGTGCAACACCCAGGGCGACAGCGGCGGGTGCTTGTAATAGCCCCACTGCCATTCGCGGCCCCAGGTGAGGCTTTCCACCACATCCAGTGGGAAGCTGGGCGCCAAGAGCGGCGGTAACAACGACCAGGCCAGCAGGTACAGCAGCGCGGCGACCAGTACGGATCTGGAGATGCCGGGCTGAGACTGAGGAGGGGGTAAGGCGGTAGCCACGGGGCAGATTGCGGGAAAACGCGGGAGTATACGGAGCGCCATCAAATGGATTGCGGATCTACATCCACCAGCCAGCGCACCAGCCCCTTGTGCGCCGGGTCGGCGCGGGTGGCGTGCAGCACCGGCTGCCAGGCAGCGAGGAAATGCTGCAGCGCCGGGCGGCTCGTGCTTTCCACCAACATTTGCGCGCGCTCGACGCTGGCCACGCGCTGCACTGCCAGGGGCACCGGCGAATACAGGGTGATATGTTCCATGCCCGGCAGTGCGGCATTGCGCGCTGCCTGGGCTGCTGCGGCGAGAAAACCCTGGGCCACCGCCTGCGTGCGTGCGTCGGCGCGCGCCAGTGCCTGGAAGGCAAAGGGCGGCATCGCGGCCTGCTCGCGCTCGATGAGCTGCTGCGCGGCAAAGGTGGTGTAGTCGTGCAGGCGCAGCGCCTCGTACACCGGGTGCTTGGGGTGGTGGCTTTGCACCCACATCTCACACGGTGAGCCCTGGCTCGCCATCCACGCGGCGTCGCGCCCGGCGCGGCCTGCGGCCTGCATGAGCAAGGCAAACAGGCGCTCGGGCGCGCGAAAGTCGCTGGAAAACAGTGCCCCATCAGGCTGCACAGCCGCCACCAGGCTGATGCGGCGAAAGTCGTGGCCTTTGGCGATCATTTGCGTGCCCACCAGCACATCCACCTCGCCTGCGTGCACCTGCGCCAGTTGGCTTTGCAGGGCGCCGGCGGCGCGCGTGCTGTCGGCGTCGATGCGGGCAATGCGCACTGGGCCACCGCCTTGTCGGGTCACGCCTTCCAGCAGGCTGGCCAGTTGTTCTTCAAGTTGCTCGGTGCCGCGCCCCATGGGTGCTATGTCGGGGCTGCCGCAGGCCGGGCAGGCGCGCGGCACGCGCTGGGCGTAACCGCAGTGGTGGCAGCGCAGGCTGCGGTCAATCTTGTGGAACACCTGGTGGGCGCTGCAGTGCGGGCAGTCGCTCTTCCAGTCGCAATCCTGGCAGTGCAGCACCGGGGCGTAGCCGCGCCGGTTAAGCAGCACCATGCACTGCTCGCCGCGCGCCACGCGCTCGGCAATCGCCGCCAGCAGCGGTGCCGAGAACACGGCGCGGCGCGGTTGTTGGCCCATATCGACGCGGCGCACGCGGGGCAGGGCGGCGGCGCCAATGCGGCTGGGCATGGCGAGGCGCTGGTAGCGGCCGCCTTCGGGGTCGGCCTCGCTCGGTGGGCGGCTGGCGTGCCAGCTCTCTAGCGAGGGCGTGGCCGAGCCAAGAATCACCTTGGCGCCGCAGGCGCGGGCGCGCCACACGGCCAGGTCGCGTGCCGAATAGCGCGCGCCCTCTTGCTGCTTGTAGCTCGCGTCGTGTTCTTCGTCGACCACGATCAGGCCCAGCCCAGGTAGCGAGGCAAACACCGCCATGCGCGTGCCCAGCACGATGCGCGCCTGCCCGCTGTGCG
>JBQMQB010000157.1:0-1882 GCA_052172715.1 Giesbergeria sp.
TGAAATCCCGAGGCGCTTCTCCTCCCTCCCTCTCTTCTTCGCGTCGGGGCGCTTCGCAACCTTTTTTTTCTTGCCGGTCGGTCGGTTCTCTGAGCGGGGGCCGACATGAGAATCGCCGTCGTAGGCGCCGGCATTGCGGGCCTCGCCGCCGCGCACCGCCTCTCGGCGCACGCACACACCACGCTGTTTGAAGCCGGCCACTATTTCGGCGGGCACGCGCACACCGTCGACATCACGCTACCGGGCGAGCACGGTCCAGTGACGCATGGCGTAGATACCGGCTTCTTGGTCCTCAACGAGCGCACCTACCCACAGCTCTTGGCGCTGTTTACCGAGCTGGGCGTGGCCACCGCGCCCTCAGACATGTCGTTTTCAGTCCAGGTACCAAGCGTGCACGGCGCGCAGCCCCTGGAATGGAGCGGCAGCAACCTGGCCAGCGTATTTGCACAGCCGCGCAACCTGGCCAGCCCGCGCTTTCTGGGCATGCTCGCCGACCTCTTGCGCTTCAACCGGGTCTGCACCCGACTGGCCGAGGCAGGGGAAGAAAACGCGTTGGCGCAGCCCTTGGGTGAGTTTCTGGCCGACCACCGCTTCGGCAAGGCCTTCCGCGACTGGTATTTGCTGCCCATGCTGGGGTGCATCTGGAGCTGCCCTACGGACCAGATGCTCAAGTTCCCCGTGGCCACGATGGTCCGGTTTTGCCACAACCACGGCCTGCTGCAGGTCGCTGACCGGCCGCAATGGTTCACCGTGGCAGGGGGATCGCGCAACTACGTGGACAAAATCGTCTACGGCCTGCCAGATGCACGGCGCAATACCCCTGTGCGCCGTATCGAACGTGACGCCGCCGGGGTGCGCATTGCCACCGACCACGGCACCGAGCACTTCGACCGCCTGGTGCTGGCCACGCACAGCGATCAGGCGCTGGCGCTGCTGGCGCAGCCTTCCGCCCACGAACGCAGCTTGCTGGGCGCCATCCGCTACCAGGCCAACCGCGCCGTGCTCCACACCGACGTCCGCGTGCTTCCCCAGCGCCGCGCCGCTTGGGCCGCGTGGAACTACGAGCGCGCGCCACACGGCAGCCAAGAATCGGCGCGGGTGTGTCTGCATTACCTGATCAACCGCCTGCAGCCGCTGCCGTTTTCGCAGCCCGTCGTCGTATCGCTCAACCCGGTGGGCCGCATCGCCCCTGAGCAGGTGCTGGGCGAGTACGACTACGCCCACCCGGTGTTCGACTCCGCCGCCATCCGCGCGCAGCACCAGCTGGGCGGCTTGCAGGGGCAGCAGCACACTTGGTTTTGCGGGGCCTGGGCGGGTTATGGGTTTCACGAAGATGGCCTCAAGTCCGGCCTGGCGGCCGCAGAGGGCGTACGGGCCAGCCTGCCCGGCGCCCTGGCGAAGGCCGCATGAGCGCCGCCAACACGGCCGCCACGCACGGCTTTGCCAGCCCCGGTGTCACCGATGCACCGGCACGGCCGCTGATTGGCTTTGGCCAGGTGCGCCACACCCGGCTGCGGCCCAAGGAGCACCGCTTTAGCTACGCCACGTTCTTTTTGCTGCTGCCGATGCGCGCCCTGGCACACGGGGCAAGCGCAGGCGCACTGGCCGTGAACCGGCGCGGCGCCATCAGCTTCCACGACGTGGACCACGGCGACGGGCGCCCGGCCACCTCGGGCGGTGCGCTGGCCTGGCTGGATGCGCTGCTGCACGCCGAAGGAATTGAGGACGCCGACGGCGAGGTCTGGCTGCACTGCTACCCGCGCGTGCTCGGCTACACCTTCAAGCCGGTCAGTTTCTGGTACTGCGAGCGCGCCGATGGCAGCCTGCGGGCCATCGTTGTCGAGGTGAACAACACCTTTGGCGAGCGCCATTGCTATTTGCT
>JBQMQB010000157.1:1982-5857 GCA_052172715.1 Giesbergeria sp.
CCGCATCCATTGGCAGGCGCTGCGCCTATGGACCAAACGCATTGGTTTTCGCAGCAAGCCGGCAAAGCCTCTAGCACCCATCAGCCACCAGCAGTACCCCACAGTGAGGAATGAGCCATGAACAGCACCACCGCCGGCCACCTTTCCCTGCCACCCGGCATTCCCGCCGCCGCGCGCACCGTGCTGCGCCTGCTTTCACGCCTGCAGCACGGCAGCCTAACAGTGCAGCTGCCGGACGGGAGCCTGCGCCATTTCGGCCCCGGAGGGGCATCGCACGCCGCCATCGTGCTGCACAACTGGAAAGTTTGCGGCGCTGCGCTGCGCTCAGGCGACATCGGCTTTGCCGAGAGCTACATCGCCGGCAACTGGAGCACCCCGCACCTGACCGACCTGCTCAAGCTCTTTATCGCCAACCGGCACGCGGTCGAGACGGTGCTCTATGGCAGCTGGTTCGGGCGGCTGATGTACCGCATGCGCCACCTGCTGCGGCGCAACTCCCGCTCCGGGAGCCGCAAGAACATCCACGCGCACTACGACCTGGGGAACGCCTTTTATGCTTTGTGGCTGGACGACACGATGAACTATTCGTCGGCACTGTTCTCAGGCAGCGAGCCAACGCAGGACATCCGCGCCGCCCAGCATGCCAAGGTGCGCCGGGCGCTGCGCGAGACGCAGGTGCAGCCGGGCGAGCGGGTGCTGGAGATCGGCTGTGGCTGGGGCGCGTTGGCCGAAATGGCTGCCACCGAGTTTGGCGCCCATGTCACTGGCGTCACCCTTTCCACCGAGCAACTGGAATTTGCTGGCGAGCGCATGCAGCGGCTGGGCGTACCCGAAGCACGGTTCGACCTGCGCCTGCAGGACTACCGCGACATTGCCGACGGCCCGTTCGATGCGATCTGCTCCATTGAAATGGTCGAAGCCGTGGGCCGCGAGTACTGGCCGACGTATTTTCAGACGGTGGCGCGCCTACTGAAACCCGGCGGCAGGGCCTGTGTTCAGAGCATCGTCATCGACGACCGTTTGTTCGAGCGCTACATCGGCTCGACCGATTTCATCCAGCAGTACATCTTCCCCGGCGGCTGCCTGCCCTGCCCGCGCGAGTTTCACCGCGAGGCCGAGGCTGCGGGCCTGCGGGTGACCCAATCGCTGGCCTTTGGCGCCGACTACGCCGAAACGCTCAGGCGCTGGCGCGAACGCTTCATCGCGCAGCGCGCTCGCATCCTGGCCGAGGGCTTCGACCAACGGTTCCTGCACATCTGGGAGTTCTACCTGGCGTACTGCGAAGCCGCCTTCGCCATGGGCGATATCGACGTAGTGCAGTACACCTTGCACAAGGAATAGCTATGTATTTGATAGCTTCTAGCGCCTACCAGATAAGGGCCATAGGCCTATTTTTCATATTTTTTCAGGCTGTGGCGCTGGCCAACGGAACGCCCGACGCGCCGCTGGCAGGCGCTCACCTTTCCGGCAGTGGCACGCTGCGCTTTCTGGGCCTGGAGGTGTACCGCGCGCAGTTGTGGGTGCGCCCCGGTTTCAACCCGGCTGACTACGCCCGCCAACCTTTGGCCCTTGAACTGCACTACGCCCGCAGCTTTTCCGCCGAAGCGATTGCGCGGCGCTCCCTCGACGAGATCCAGCGCCAGCAGGCATTGAGCGAAGCACAGGTGGAACGCTGGCAGTTGCAGCTTGCCAAGGCACTCCCCGACGTCGCCGCCGGTGACCGCATCGTGGGGATCTACCAGCCTGGCCATGGCGCGCGCTTCCTGCACAACGGCCGCGAGAGCGGGCGCGTCGACGATGCAGAGTTTGCCCGCCTGTTCTTTGGCATCTGGCTCTCGCCGCAAAGCTCGGAGCCAGCCCTGCGCGCTGCCCTTTTGGCCCAACCCTAAGCCAACATGCCCGCCGCGCCTGCCCTCGCCCCACGCCAGCTTGCCACCTATGGCCTGCTGGGCCTGCCGCTGGCGTTTGCCGCGCTTCCGCTGTATGTCCTGCTGCCCAATCTGTATGCCCGCGACTTTGGCATGCCACTCGCCACGCTGGGCGCGGTGCTGCTGGCGGCCAGGGCGTTCGACGCCTTTACCGACCCGCTTTTGGGCCGCCTGGCCGACCGGCTGTGTGCCGGCCCCGCGCGACTGAGCCTTGCGGTGGGTGGGCTGTCTGCGTTGTTCTTGGCGCTGGGCATGGCGGCACTGCTGTTCCCATTGCCGCGCACGCCCCATGCACTGGCCGTGTGGGTGTTGGTCGGCCTGCTGCTCACGAGCGCAGCCTGGAGCCAACTTGGCATCAGCCACCAAGCCTGGGGCGCGCGCCTGGGCGGCGACGAGCTGCAGCGCAGCCGCGTGGTGGCCTGGCGCGAATCGGCCGGGCTGGTCGGCGTGGTGCTGGCTTCGCTCCTGCCGGTGCTGGCAGGGCTGCCTGCCACGCTGGCGGTGTTTTGCTGCCTGCTGGCGCTGGGCTGGCTGGCGTGGACGCGTGCACCCCGCCCCGTGCCTGCTGCTGCGCCTACGCCGCACAGCGCGCTGTGGCGGCCTTGGCGGGTGCCGGCCTTTCGGCGGCTGCTGCTCGTGTTTCTGCTCAGTGGCATTGCCAGCGCCATTCCGGCAACGCTGGTGCTGTTCTTCGTGCAGGACGCGCTGCAGGCGCGCCCGGCGCAGGAGCCCATGTTCCTCGCCGCCTACTTTCTCTGCGCCGCCCTCTCCATGCCGCTGTGGCTGCGCGCGGTGGCGCGCTTTGGCCTGGCGCGCAGTTGGCTCACCGGCATGCTGTTGGCGGTGGCCGCATTTGCCTGGACGGCGCAGCTCGGCGCGGGCGATACGGCAGCCTTCCTCCTGATTTGCGCGCTCTCGGGCACGGCCTTGGGCGCCGATCTGGCCTTGCCGAGCGCCTTGCTGGCAGGTGTGGTGGCGGCGCAGGGCGATGGCGGTCAGCATGAAGGCGCTTACTTTGGCTGGTGGAATCTGGTCGCCAAACTCAACCTGGCGCTGGCCGCAGGGCTCGCCTTGCCTTTGCTGGCGGCCTTGGGCTATGCACCAGGCGCGCAAGACGCGGCAGCGCTGCACACCCTCACGCTGACCTACGCGGTGCTTCCCTGCGCGCTCAAGCTCGTGGCCGCGGCGGCGCTGTACGCGCTGGTTCTGCGGCCTTCAGGGCACCTGGCCCCCTCACTGACAAGGAAACCGACATGATGCAAAGACGTCTTTTGCTGGGTGCTGCCCTGACTGCACCGCTGGCCCTGCAAGGCTGTGGCACGCAGAAGCTCACCGATTACGCCGCAGAAAAACCCGTGCTCGACCTGGCGCAGTACTTCAACGGGACGCTGGACGCCTGGGGAATTTTTCAGGACCGCAGCGGCCAGATCGTGCGGCGCTTCACGGTCGTGATGGACTGCCACTGGCAGAGCGACGAAGGCACGCTGGACGAGCGCTTTGCCTATTCCGACGGTAAGACGGAGCAACGCATCTGGCACCTGCGCCGCCACTCCGGCGGCCGCTATACCGGCAGCGCTGCCGACGTGGTGGGCGAAGCCAGCGGACAGACACAGGGCAACGCCTTTTTCTGGCGCTACACCCTGCGCCTGCCGGTAGACGGGCGCACCTGGGAGGTGCAGCTCGATGACTGGATGTACTTGGTGGACGAGCGCGTCATGCTCAACCGCGCGCGCATGAGCAAGCTGGGCGTGCACCTGGGCGACCTGACGCTCTCATTCACCCGGCGCGTGGGATGAGCCAGAACCCGCGCATTGCCGACTGGAGCGGCCGCCGCGTGTGGATCGTGGGCGCGTCCAGTGGCATCGGCCAAGCCACGGCGGCGCGGCTGCATGCGCGCGGCGCGCAGGTGGTGGTGTCGGCGCGGGGCAAAGTGGCGCTGGCCGCTTT
>JBQMQB010000158.1:0-5855 GCA_052172715.1 Giesbergeria sp.
GCGCAGTTGCCAGCTTCTTGTAGAACGAGAGCCGCAGGTGCACGTCGCCGCAGAAGTCGTCGGGCAACAGGGCCGGGGCGTGCAGATTGATGTCCGTGGTCACGTTGAGTGGGGCCAGCAGATCGGGTTCCTTGCCCGCCTTCAGGCTTCGCACCGCCTCGTTCAGCATCTCGTTGTAGAGCTGGAAACCGATCTCCAGCATGTTGCCGCTCTGGTTCTCTCCCAGCACTTCGCCGGCACCGCGGATTTCCAGGTCGTGCATGGCGAGGTAGAAACCACTGCCGAGTTCTTCCATTGCCTGAATGGCGTCGAGCCGTTGCTGGGCGTGTTTGGTGAGGCTTTCCACGTCCGGCACCATCAGGTACGCATAGGCTTGGTGGTGGCTGCGGCCCACGCGCCCGCGCAGCTGGTGCAGCTGCGCCAGACCGAACTTGTCGGCGCGGCTCATGACGATGGTGTTGGCCGTGGGCACATCGATGCCGGTCTCGATGATGGTGGAGCACAGCAGCAGGTTGTAGCGCTGGGCGACAAAGTCGCGCATGACCTTTTCCAGCTCGCGCTCTGGCATCTGGCCATGGGCCACGGCGATGCGCGCTTCGGGCAGTATTTCTTCGAGTTTCTGGCGCCGGTTCTGGATGGTCTCGACCTCGTTGTGCAGAAAGTACACCTGCCCGCCGCGCTTGAGCTCGCGCAGCACGGCTTCGCGGATGACGCCCGTGCCTTCGCTGCGCACAAAGGTCTTGATGGCCAGGCGCCGCTGGGGTGCGGTGGCGATGACCGACAAGTCCCGCAGGCCTTCAAGCGCCATACCCAGCGTGCGCGGAATGGGCGTGGCGGTGAGCGTGAGCACATCGACCTCGGCGCGCAAGGCTTTCATTTGCTCTTTGTGGCGCACGCCGAAACGGTGCTCTTCGTCGATGATGAGCAGGCCCAGGTTGTCGAACTTGGTGGATTCAGAGAGCAGCTTGTGCGTGCCGACCACGATGTCCACCGTGCCGTCGGCAATCCCTTTGAGCGACGCCGTCACTTCCTTGCCTGAGCGGAAGCGAGACACCTCCGCAATTTTTACTGGCCACTTGCTGAAGCGGTCCACCAGCGTCTGGTAGTGCTGCTCAGCCAGCAACGTGGTGGGCGCCAGAAAGGCCACCTGCTTGCCGCCTGTCACCGCAATGAAGGCTGCGCGCAAGGCGACCTCGGTCTTGCCAAAACCCACATCGCCGCAGACCAGGCGATCCATGGGGCGCGGGCTGATCATGTCCTGAATCACGGCGTGGATGGCGGCGTTCTGGTCGGCCGTTTCTTCGAAGCCGAAGTCGCTCACAAACTGCTCGTAGTCCGGCGCACTGTAGCGGAAGGCGTGGCCTTCGCGCGCGGCGCGGCGGGCGTAGATGTTGAGCAGCTCGGCAGCGCTGTCGCGCACCTGCTCGGCCGCCTTGCGCTTGGCCTTTTCCCATTGGCCGCTGCCGAGTTTGTGCAGCGGCGCGTCGTCTGGCGACACGCCGGAATAGCGGCTGATGAGTTGCAACTGGCTCACCGGGACGTACAGCACGGCGTCGGCCGCGTACTCCAGGTGCAGGAACTCTTGCAGTGCGGGTGTGCCGTCGGGGTTTAGGTTGCCCACGTCCATGTTCACAAGGCCGCGGTAGCGCCCGATGCCGTGCGCGCTGTGCACCACTGGGTCGCCCAGACTCAACTCCGACAGGTCTTTGATGAGCGACTCGACGTCGCTGACCTGTTCCTGTTTGCGCCTGCGCCGCGTGGTGGCGGGGGTGGAAAACAGCTCAGTTTCGGAGACGAAGTCGATGCCTGCCTCGATCCAGGCGAAGCCCTCGGCCAGTGCAGCGGTCGCAATACCCAGTGGCTCCTCGTCGTGCTGCTCGAACTCTTCCAGCGAATCAAAAGCCGGCGGGTTGACACCACCGGCGCGCAGAAAGTCGAGCAGGCTCTCGCGCCGCCCGGCACTCTCCGCCAGCACCAGCACCCGGTGCAGGCCGGCCTGCACATGCGCCTGCAGCCGCGAAAGCGGCTCTGGTGCACCGCGCACGACAGCAAGCTCTGGCAGGCGCTGGAACTGCGCGCTGGATTCCACATCTTCCACGCCGGGGCGAATCGCCAATTGGGCGTGTTCCTTGGCGCGTGTGTAGAACTGGTCGGCGCTGAGAAACAGGGCTTCGGGCGGCAACGCCGGGCGCTCGGGGTCGCCTTGCACGAGACGGTAGCGGTCGCGCGTGTCTTGCCAGAAACGTTGAAACGCAGGTTCCAGGTCGCCGTGCAGGACGACGGTGGCCTTGTCACCCAGGTAGTCAAACACGGTTGCCGTCTCGTCGAAGAACAGCGGCAGGTAGTACTCGATACCGGCCGTGGCAACGCCTTGGCCCATGTCTTTGTAGATGCGGCTCCTTGTGGGGTCGCCCTCCAGCATTTCGCGCCAGCGGTTGCGAAAGCGCGCGCGGGCATCGTCGTCCATGGGGAACTCGCGGCCTGGCAGCAGGCGCACCTCAGGCACCGGGTAGAGGCTGCGCTGGCTGTCCGGGTCGAAGGCGCGCAGCGAATCGATCTGGTCGTCGAACAAATCGACCCGGTAGGGCACCGCAGAGCCCATGGGGAACAGGTCGATCAGTCCACCGCGTACGGCGTATTCGCCGGGGCTCACCACTTGGCCGACGTTGGCATAGCCCGCCAGCGTGAGCTGGGCGCGCAGCTTGGCTTCGTCGAGCTTTTGCCCGACCTTGAAGTGAAAGGTGTAGCCGGCAAGAAACGAGGGCGGCGCCAGACGGTACAACGCCGTGGTGGCGGGCACCAGAACCACGTCTGCCCCGGTCTCGCGGTTGCGTTGGCTGATGCGCCACAGCGTTGCCAAGCGTTCGCTGATCAAATCCTGGTGCGGCGAGAAGCTGTCGTAGGGCAGGGTTTCCCAGTCGGGAAACAAGGTGCAGCGCAGGCTGGGAGCGAAGAAGGCAATTTCTTCGAGCAGGCGTTGGGCATCGGCAGCGTCGGCGGTGACGATGGCGGTGACGCCGTGCTCTTTGCGCTCGCGTTCTGCCAGTCGGGCGAGCAGCAGTGCATCGGCACTGCCGGAAGGGCGGGGCAGACTGAACCGCTTGCCAGGAGAGAGTTTGGGGATTTGCATGCGCGATAGCGTTGGGCCGCGCCGACACGCAGTGGCGCCAGGCAGGCAGCCACCCGGCACGGCGGGAGTGTGGATTCTAGAATGTCGGGATGACCGATGCACTTGCTCTGCCGCCTGACCCTCCGCCCCTGATGGCGCCGCCGTGGCCTGGGCAGTTGGAGCCGCCTGGAAAACTATGGGCGCTGGTGCCCTGTGCCGGGACCGGCACTCGCGCCGATGAGGCAGGGGCAGGCAATGCTGCCAGCCTGTCCAAACAGTACCGCAGCGTTGCCGGGTTGCCCATGGTGCTGCACACGCTGGCGGCGTTTGTCGGTGTGGAGCGCCTGCGCGGCACGCTTGTGGCAGTGGCACCAGGCGATGAATTCTTCGATAGCCGTTCCAGCGACAGCTATTTTGTGGTGGCGTGTGGCGGCTCCACCCGTGCCGAGACTGTGCGTGGGGGATTGCGGGAACTGCTAGCGCGCGGTGCCGATGCGCGCGATTGGGTGCTGGTACACGATGCGGCGCGATGTCTGGTGACGACAGCGCAGATCAACACATTGATCGACGCTTGTCTGGGTGACCAGGTGGGCGGCTTGCTGGCGCACAAGCTGGCCGATACTTTGAAAACCGCAAGCGCCGGGCCTGGGGGCATTCGCGTGGTCTCCACGGTGGACCGGGGCGACAAATGGCTGGCGCAAACCCCGCAGATGTTTCGCCTAGGGCCGTTGGCGCAGGCGCTGGAGAAGTTTGGCTCCCTCGCAACCGATGAAGCCAGTGCCATCGAAGCCACCGGCCAGCACCCGCGCCTGGTGCCGGGCAGCGCGCTCAATTTCAAGGTCACCTACCCGGAAGATTTCGCCTTGGCAGAAGCTGTGTTGGCCCAGCGCATGCCCGCCGGCACCTTGGCACGTTTCGGCGGCGCGCATGCGCCTGACGCTGCGCTGCAGGGCGATTTCACCAGGAGTGCAGGATGAGCACAAGCATGCGTATTGGAGAAGGCTGGGACGTTCACGCCCTGGTGCCTGGGCGACCGCTGGTGATCGGCGGCGTGACCATTGCACACCCCATGGGTCTGCTGGGGCATTCGGATGCCGATGTGCTGCTGCATGCCATCACCGATGCCCTGCTGGGCGCAGCGGCGCTGGGGGACATTGGCAGCCACTTCCCCGACAGCGACCCTGAATTTAAAGGGGCGGATTCTGTGCGCCTGCTCGCTGAGGCCGTGCGGCGTGTGCGCGCAGCGGGTTTCGAGGTTGGCAATATCGACAGCACCGTTATTGCGCAGGCGCCGCGCCTGGCGCCGCACATCACCGCCATGCGAGAACGCATTGCCGGCGCGCTGGCGGTGGGGGTGGATCAGGTGAACGTCAAAGCTAAGACGGCCGAGCGGCTCGGCCCGGTGGGGCAGGGCCTGGCGATCGAGGCGCGCGCCGTGGCGCTGGTCTTCAGCTCTTCTTCTCCTGCGGTGGCAGCTTGCGTTTGATGTGTGGCCGTTGCAGGCGCTGGTGGACGTCTGCGCTGCCTTTAGGGCCGCTCGCGCGCTGGAGCTGCACATGGGCCACGAGCCCGCCGGAAGTCGAATTGGACAGCGCAAAAATACCGCCCATGCGCTGAATTGTCTTGTCCACGATCGACAGGCCCAGGCCTGCGCCAGCCGCTGCAGTGCGCGCTGTGTCGCCACGGAAGAACGGTTTGATCAGGTTGGCCAACTGCTCCGGGGCGACACCAGCGCCGTGGTCGCGCACTTTGAGCAGCACCCAGTCTTCGCGGCCTTTGGCAGCGATTTCCACGCGGGCCACATCGGTGTCGCTGGTCTTGCCGTAGCGGCGGGCGTTTTCCAGCAGGTTCGAGAGAATGCGCGCAAGCTCAACTTCGTCGGCCAGCACGTTCAGGTCTTCTGGCACATCCATACGGATCTGCAGTTCGCGGTGGTCTTGCACCGCATAAACGCACGAGGTGACGACGCCGCGCAGGTTGACCGGCGCCAGTGTGACGTGGTCGGGCCGGGCGTAGTCGAGAAATTTGTCGATGGTAGCGTCCAGCTGCACGATGTCGGCCACCATGTGTTCGCGTGCAATGTCGTCGGACACGCTCATTTCGGTTTCCAGGCGCAGGCGCGCCAGCGGTGTGCGCAGGTCGTGGGAGATGCCGGCAAGCATCACGGCGCGGTCTTGTTCCAGTTTGGCCAGCTTTTGCGCCATTCGGTTGAAGCCGATGTTGACCTCGCGAATCTCGCTGGTCACGACTTCTTCGTCGAGCCGACTGGCGGCAAAGTCGCCGTCGCGAACGCGGCTTGCGGCATAGGAAAGCAGTTTTAGCGGCTGGTTGATGAGCCGCGCAATCACCGCTGCTCCCGCCAGCGACAGCACGCCGGCGGTCACCAACCAGATCAGCCAGGTGCGTCCGCCTGCAGGGGTAAAGCGTGAGCGGTCCATCAGCAGCCAGTTGGGGTCGCCGTTGATGGTGAAACCTACCCACAAGCCCTTTTCGCCGTTGACGCTTTGCGCCACGATGGCTCCAGCGCCCAGGCGGCGGGTGAGCTCTTCGGTCAAACGAAGGCCAAGATCGGAGTTGTCGAGCAGCTCGAATCGGTCGCCGGGCTCACGCGGCAGGATGCGCACGCCCTCCTGGTCGGCCATGGTTTTGATGAGGGAGACGCGCGCAATGGGGTCGGCGTGCACCAGTGCAGCGCGGCTCAGGTTGACGAGCGAGGCAATTTGCTGGGCGGTGTGCAGCGTGCGCG
>JBQMQB010000159.1:0-5850 GCA_052172715.1 Giesbergeria sp.
CCGTAATGTTAACGGAAAATTTGAAAGGATTTAAAATGTCTAAGATTCAAGGTGAAGCGTTTGTGTATGCAAGTCCTTATACAGCATTCGACCCACACCAACCAGAGAAGACTAAAGCTGGCGACCTCTCTTATACGGGAGTGGAATCGGAATACCTAGTAAGCCAAGGCTACGTTAAAGTTGGCAAAGTCGCATCCATCGCAGCACAAGGAGAGAAGACATGAATGAACGCCCTGTCTTCGGGGCAGCGCCGATCCGCTGCGGCAAGACGAAGTGCTCGTGGCGCGGCTACGAAACCGACCTCAAACAAACGCCCGGAACCATCGGAGGCTTGCGCTGCACCACCAGCACCTGCCCGACCTGCGGCAATGACGAATACATGTTTATGACTCCCGGCGAAGTGAAAGCGTGGGAGCGAAAGAAGGCAAAGGACACCCAATCATGACCACCCCCCATGGGCAAGCACCAGCCTCAACCTCTGGCGATTTCATTCGCAGGACGAACGAGGACTATGCAGCGTGGTGCGCCACGAAGTACACGCCTGAGTTCAATTCCAAAGGGCCTGATCTCCGCGGTCTTTGGGCATGGCAAGAACAGCAGCGCCGGATGGATGATCTCTTACGGCAAGCACCAATAAATCTGAACTGCAAATCAGCGCAGAAACGACTGGCGACGCTGTGGGGATTTGTGCCAGCACAAGCAGCGCCTACCGCTGTGGTGGTGGAGCCGAGCAATACCGTGGCGTATCTGGACATTGGCGAAGGATGCTATATGGACCTCGGTACAGACTTGAACGACGACACCGGCAAGGACGTGTGGAGCTACAGCGCAGAACTGTTGATGAAATTCGCAGACGCAACCCACGCACTGCGCAGTAAAGGAGATAAGCCATGAGTGATTCGATTTGGGTTAGCGCGCTGGTAGTTTTTTGCTTCCTCGCGGCAGTGCTCGGAAATGCTTTAGGGCATAGCACAGTTGCGCGCGAATGCGAACGACTTGGCGCTTTCTATGTTGGCAGCAAAACCTTTACTTGCCACTTAAAGGAGGTAAGACATGCTGAGTGATGACCAAATCTTATCGCTCGCGCACCAAGCTGGCGTCAAGATACGCACCGGAAAAGGTGCTATCGCCCTAGCTCGTGTCATCCAAGCCGAAGTGCGCAAGGGGATGACTAAAGAAGCCATGTATATGGAAATGGCAGCGAACGCAGAAGCCAATCGCGTAGACGAGTTGACTGACTTGCGCAAGCAAGACACAGCGCTGATTCAGCAGCTTGTGGATGCGCTGGAGGATTTTGATTACGACAAGCGCATAGCAGCAATCCCAGCAGGCCGTGTGCGGCTGGAGGATGCGGCGCGTGACGTGCTGGCTGAGCGTCAGCGGCAAATCAGTGCCGAAGGATGGACGCCAGAGCACGATGACGAGCACTATCTCGGTGAGCTGTCACAGGCTGCCGCCTGCTATGCAAGCCAAGCCTTCGGAAACTACGGTCTACCAACATACTGGCCGTGGGCCGCAAAGTGGTGGAAGCCATCCAAAGACCCGCGCCGCAACCTCATCAAGGCTGGGGCCTTAATCCTGGCCGAAATCGAGCGCATGGACCGCGCAGCCCGCAAGCAAGGAGGTGCGTGATGACAACAGTTTGGAAGCCAATTACTGACGATCAACCATCTCAGAAAGAAGTGGTCGAAACCTGCATCAAGGATGAAACCGGCGTGCGAAACCACCATCCTCTTTTGAGGCAGGGACGGCTTGTGTGTTTTTGCGCAGTCGCTATAATTTCGCATTCGCTCAAAACGCTCAAAGAACTACATGGCTCGAAAAAACACCCCTCGCACCCCCCTGCTGGCCGTCCTGCGCCAGTTGGGCACCGACGACAAGCGCAACGAGTTCGCTGCCCTGGCGGGCACGTCGCGTCTGTACCTCTACCAGTTGTCGATCTGCAGCCGTCGGTCGTGCCGCACCGACCTCGCCAAGCGGATCGCTGACGCATCGGTGGTGATGAATGAGAAGTACGGCACGCAGGTGCTCACGCTTGAGGTTCTGTGCTCGATGTGTGCTGAGTGCTCGACGGAGGGGTGATGCGGTACCTCTCCCTGTTCTCGGGCATTGAAGCCTGCAGCGTAGCGTGGGCACCTCTCGGCTGGGAGTGCGTGGCTGTCGCTGAAATTGAGCCGTGGCCGAGCCGCGTGCTGGCCCACCACTATCCCGGTGTGCCCAACTTGGGCGATGTGACGAAGGTCACCGAAGAACAGATCGCCATGCTCGGGCGGATTGACGTTGTTGTTTTTGGTTCACCTTGTCAGGACTTGAGCGTCGCTGGCAAACGAAAGGGTCTCGATGGAGCACGCTCAGGTCTCTTCTTCACAGCCATGCGGATCGTCGGCTGGGTACGACAGTGGTGCGATTGCCGATTTGCTCTATGGGAAAACGTCCCCGGAGCCTTCAGCAGCAACAAAGGACGTGACTTTGCAGCAGTGGTTGACGCAATGGCAGGTCTGGAAGGAACCGGCGTCCCACCCAAGGGGTGGGGGACGGAAGGCTGCGCCCTCGGCTCCGAAGCAATGGTCGAGTGGTCAACTCTCGACGCGCAGTGGTTCGGAGTGGCGCAGCGGCGCCGTCGCGTGTTCGCTCTCGCAGATTTTGGAGACTGGCGAAATCGACCCCCAATACTTCTTGAGCCCGAAAGCGTGCGCGGGGATACTGCGCCGCGCCGAGAAGCGGGGCAAGACGTTGCCGGAACCCTTGCGTCTCGCACTAGAGGCGGTGGTTTCCCAGGAAGCGATGAGGCTTGCAGCGGATACGTCCGACCTGTTCTGAGCGCGAGCACTGGCGACGTGTCGCACTGCCTGAACACCTGTGGCATGGGGCGGATTGACTATGAGACCGAGACCATGATCGTGACCTCGGAAGTCGTCAGCCCCACCCTGATGTCAGGCAGCACCAGCCCTGCGGCTCACGGCAAGAAGAACGGGACGGACCGCGAGGCATTGGTGATGCACCTTCCGGCAATTGCGTTCAACAGCAACGCCCAGCCGGACGAGATGAAGTTCGACGAGCATGTGCCGGCCCCGCTGACCTGTTCGCAGTACAGCGCGGTGGCAATCGGGTTTGACATTTTGGGAACACCCGCCTCTGAAGTGGCGAGGGCTACCGAAGTACACACGCCACTTCGGGCGCGTGTGCCAGGGCAACTGGAGAACAGCACGGTGACCATGGTCGCGTCCGGTATGCGCGTGCGCCGATTGACCCCGGCCGAATGCGAAAAATTGCAGGGATTTGAGCCCGGCTACACCGCAATCCCGAAAGCCAAAGACGGCCCGCGCTACAAAGCACTGGGCAACTCGATGGCCGTGCCGGTGATGCGGTGGATCGGGCGGTACATTGACTACGCCATGATCTGGAGCACACCATGACTCACCCCGACACCCGCCCCCAGTTCGAAGACGCCTGCTGGGCCCACTACCAGGGGCTGAAGGCACGCGGCTGGTCGCACCCGGAAGAGGGTGATCCGAACAGCCGGGATGCCCTGTTCTGGCGGGAAGAGAACGGCCAGTATGGTGTCCGTCAGATCGAGGCAGCTTGGCGGGGGTGGTGTATGCGGGAGGCACTTTTGTCGCAAAACGTTTAGTGTTTTTGCGCAAACGCGATATACTCATCCCGCCAGCCATTATTCCCCGTCACCCGCAGAGCCGCACGGTGGGGGCCTGACACCCCCATTTTTGCGGATGGGGTACAGGCTGGCGCTCTGTCAGGTCTCCACCATGCGGCGCCTTGCAAGAAAGGTCGCCAGCCTTGTTTCACCCTACTCAATTCCCCTGTACCGCTTGGTACGTCACCCCCGCGCTGAACGTGAAGCAGTTGTCCGTCCGCAGTGCCTATCCCATCGCATCCGTTCGGGGCTATTTCAACTGCGACAAGCCTTCGCTCATGCACCAGGAAGACCTGTTCAAAACGCGCGATGAAGCCGTTCTGGAGGCCGAGCGCCAGTTGGTTGAGGCCGAAAAACGCCACGAAAAAGCCGCTGCACGATTGGCCCACCAGCGTGCCGCCGTTGCCAAGCTGAAGGGCGGTGCTGCGTGAACGTCCTCGACCTCTACAACATGGACTGCCGCGACGCGATGTCGCTCTTTCTCCCCGACAACTCTGTCGATGCCATCGTCTGCGATCCACCCTACGGCCTTGCGTTCATGGGCAAAAAGTGGGACTACGACGTGCCCGGCGTTGACATCTGGGTCGAGTGCCTGCGCGTGCTCAAGCCGGGCGGCCACTTGCTGGCATTCGCTGGTACGCGCACCCAGCACCGCATGGCCGTTCGCATCGAAGACGCGGGGTTTGAAATCCGCGACATGATCGCATGGGTGTACGGCTGCCTGAGCGAAGATTCCGAAGTTCTCACAGAAGAAGGGTGGATGCCGTACAATAAAGCCAAGCAAAAAAACATCTTGGCCTATGATCTTCAAAACGACATTTACAAATGGGAAAGACCGTCACGGTGGAATGAGTACCGTGTCGAGTCGGATACCGCCTACCGAATTCAATCGGATCACACAGACCAAATCGTCAGCCGAGGTCATCGTTGCATCGTTGAACGAGGCGGAATGCTTGCGTTCGTACCGGCAGACGAACTCGCTGGCGTGGAGCGCGTGCCTTACCTGCAGGGCGATTTTTCTGCACTACCGCAAGGACGTGGCGAACTACTGTTCCAAGCCGTGCTGCGGGAAAGCGAAGCACTGGCTCAAGCAACATTCTGCGAACGGCAGGGGGAAGAAGTGTCCAGCGAAAGGTTTGCCAGGGGCGAAAAACCCGGCGTGGAAGGGTGGCGCGACCTTCTTCAAGCGCAAGGGCGAGTATGCGGATCAGTCGATCAAGTACGTGCGCTGCCCGGAAAACATGATGGGCATGGCCCGCAAGGACGGGTACGTGATGGAGCATCGCCTTGCTGTAGCCGTGGAAATTGGCAGACCACTGACGCGGCAGGAGTGCGTGCACCACATCAACCACGATGCGACGGACAATCGGCTGGCGAACTTGATGCTGTTTGCGACCAATGCGGATCACAAGCGGTACGAGCACGGGCAAGCTATCAAACCACTGTGGCAACCGTCACCGCCATTAAGTACAGCGGCCTGATCTGGTGCCCGACCGTGAGCACTGGTGCATTCGTGGCGCGGCGAAATGGCAAGGTATTTATCACCGGCAATAGCGGCTTTCCGAAGTCGTTAGACGTGAGCAAGGCCATCGACAAGGCGGCAGGTGCTGAGCGTGAGGTGGTGGGGACAAAAGATGTTGGCCCAGACATGCGCGGCGGGAATTTCAAAACGTCAGAGGGGCGAATGGTGGCCGACATAACAGCCCCCGCCACCGAAGCCGCCCGCCAGTGGCAAGGCTGGGGCACCGCCCTGAAACCCGCCATGGAGCCGATCACCATGGCACGCAAGCCGCTCATCGGCACTGTGGCCGCGAACGTTTTGGCGCACGGCACGGGCGGGCTGAACATTGACGGGTGTCGGGTGGCGACGGACCCAGAGGACCCCAACAACCGCGCCCCCTCTACCGGCAACGCTGGCGCCAACTCAATGTTTGGGGTTGGTGGGCACAACGGAAATTTGCAAGAATCCGGCCGCTGGCCCGCCAACCTGATCCACGACGGCAGCGACGAGGTGGTGGCGGGGTTTCCTGAGTTAAAAGGTGCAGGCAAAGCTCGTGTAGCCGCAGATGGCACGCATAGTGGCCCATCCGGGATGTTCGGGATCGGAGCGTCGGCTATGCGGTTCGGCGACACCGGCAGCGCAGCCCGCTTCTTCTACTGCGCCAAGGCCAGCAAGGTAGACCGAGGCGCCGAGAACA
>JBQMQB010000160.1:0-1934 GCA_052172715.1 Giesbergeria sp.
CGCAAGGTGATGAAGCTCAACCGCCACAACTCCTTGCTTAAGGAGGGCCGGTTGGCAGATTCGCTGAACGAGCATCGCGCCGTCATGGCCGCTTTGTTGGCGCGCGATGCGAACGCCGCCGAGCTCGCCATGCAAAGCCACTTTGCACACGGCTTGGAAGCGGCCGCATAAGTTTTTAGGCACCGCCCTCATGGCGGTTGCGGGTCACCACCGCACCGTGGGCCGGTGCGGTTCGCAGCCTTACGGGTCGCGGCGTGTCAGGCCGCCACGGCCTCCCCCACGCATTCGGCTGCATAGGCCCGCCCAAACCGATTGCCCAGAAAATCCTGCAGCGCCACGGCTTCCTGCCCGACAAAGCCCTTTTGCGGCAGCTTGCCCTGCGCTACCAAGTCCAGCGCAGTGCAGATGCCGGCGGCCGTGGTGCGCTGGATGGCGCTCAGCCGGTGGCCGGCCACCTCGGTGCCAATGATGCGGCCCGAATAGGAATCCTGTACCAAGCGCCCATCTCGCAGTCCTGAGGCGCTGGCAAACACCACAATCACATCCTGCTCAGTGGTAGGAATGGCGGCCTCAAAAATTTCTTTCAGCAAGTCGCGGCGGTCGCGCAGGCGCAGGTCGTTGAGCAGCAGCTTGAGAATGGCGCAGTGGCCGGGGTAGCGGATGGACTTGTAATCCACCTGTTTCGCCTTGCCAGCCAAGGTTTCGGTCAAGGTACCCAAGCCACCCGAGGTGTTGAAAGCCTCGTATTCCACGCCGTCGAGCGCAAAGGTTTCCAGCCCCTCCAGCGCCGCAACGGTGGTGGCCTGGCCATCCACAATGGCTTCGCAGGGGTTGCAGTATTCGTTGATCAGGCCCTCGGTGCTCCAGGTCAGGTTGTAGCGCAGCGCCCCTTGTGGGTAGCGCGGCAACGCCCCCACGCGCATGCGCAGGCTGTGCAACTGGTCGAAACGGCGCGCCAGATCGTTCCCCACGATACCGATGAAGCCCGGCGCCAGCCCGCACTGCGGCATCAGCACGCTGCGTGCGTCTTGCGCCAGAGCGCGGATGGCCTGGGTGCTTTGCACATCTTCGGTCAGGTCGAAATAGTGCACACCGGCCTTTGCGCACAGAGTGGCAACGCCCAAGGCGCAGTGGAACGGCAGCGCATTGAGCACGGCATAGCGGCCGTGAATGGCCGTCTGCAACGCTGCATCGTCAGGGGTGACCAACGTGGGCAGGCCCAGCGCGGCGACGGCATCCAGGCGCGCTGCATCGCGGTCGGCCACCAGAACGTCGTAGTCGCCGCTGCGCGAAAGCAGCAGCGCCATGGCAAAACCGATATGGCCTGCGCCCAGGATGGTGATGGAACGGCGGGGGGTGGTCATGGTGTGTCTCCTGATTTTTAGATTCGCTGCATTTCAGCTGCCCCATGCTACGGCGCATTCATGTCAGTATGTAGTGCCAAATATGTCGAAAAATATGAATTTATTCGTCATAATGACGAATTAAGACCGCTAAATGATGAACCACGTACTTGACGATGTAGATCACCAGCTCTTGAGCCTGCTTCAGGCGAACGCCCGCGAGGGCACTGCCGCACTTGCGAGAAAGTTGGGCTTGGCCCGCACTACCGTGGTGGCGCGCATTGCGCGCTTGGAGCGTACGGGTGTGATCGAGGGCTATGGCGTGCGCCTGGGCACGCACATGGACCAGGCCACCGTACGTGCCTGGTGCAGCCTGAGCGTGTTGCCACAAACCGCCCCCGCCGTACTGCGCATGCTTGCCGCAATGGCCGAAGTGGAAGAGGTGTCAGCCGTCAGCGGCCATTTCGACTATCTGGCATTCCTGCGGTGCAGCAGCCACGAGCGGCTCGACGCCCTCCTCGACCGCATTGGCCAGGTGGATGGCGTCCACAAAACCCAAACCAGCATCGTGCTGAGCCGAAAAATCGACCG
>JBQMQB010000160.1:2034-5835 GCA_052172715.1 Giesbergeria sp.
CGGTCTGTCGACTTGTGGCGCTCTATCTAAAATTACGGCTCTCCGTCGAAAGTCGCCCCAGAAGCGGCGATAAATCAGCCAGCTTCTCGGCAATCAGGTTGCACACTTCCCCCTGGCGCTGCCAGCGACCTTTCACAGCGAGCAGTCGCGCACTGAGCAAGACTTGCCTTTGCGCTTCGCGCACTCCGCGCCAGACGATGACCTGAATCGCGCCATATTCGTCCTCCAGCGACACAAAAACCGTCCCATTCGCAGTCTGTGGCTGCTGGCGCACGGTCACGATGCCGGCGGTGCGAACTAGGCGACCGTTGGGCATCTGGCCCAGTTCTTCAGAGTTTTTGAGCCTGTACCGGTCTAGGCGCGGACGCAAAAGCTCCATCGGGTGGCTTCGGAGCGTCAGTCCCACCGAAGCAAAATCCCACAACACCTCTTCGCCCTCCTTCGCGGGTTCGAGCTCGAGAACATCTTCGTCCACGGGCGCGTCGTGCAGCAGCTTGGGCACGGCGTGCAGCGCCGCTGCTTCCCACACTTGCTGTCTACGGTGCCCTGCCAGACTCTGCAAAGCACCGGCACCAGCCAAAAGTTTCATTTCGTGCTGTTCCAGGTGGCAGCGCCGGGCAAGGTCTTCTACGCTGTCAAAAGGTGCCTCGCTGCGCCTGTGCAGGATGCGCTCGGCGCTGGTGCTGCGTAGCCCGTCCACCATGTGCAGACCCAGACGTACGGCGGGCATTTCAGGCAGATTCTCCAAGGTGGACTCCGCCTCGCTGTGCATGACATCCACCGGCCTCACTTCAACGCCATGGCGCCGCGCGTCTTGCACCAGCTGGCTGGAGGAATAAAAGCCCAGCGGTTGGCTGTTAAGCATGGCCGCCAAAAAGGCTGCCGGCTCGTGGCACTTGAGCCAGCAGGAGGCATACACCAGCAGTGCGAAGCTCGCTGAATGGCTTTCTGGAAACCCATACTCCGAGAACCCCTTGATCTGCTCGAAGATGGATTCAGCAAACGCTTGCTCGTAACCACGCGCCGTCATGCCATCCACAATCTTGCTGTAGTACTTCTCAATCCCGCCCTTGCGTTTCCACGCCGCCATGGCACGGCGCAGGCCGTCGGCTTCTCCGGGGGTAAAGCCTGCCGCGAGGATAGCCACCTGCATTACCTGCTCCTGGAACACCGGCACGCCGAGCGTGCGACCGAGCGCTAGTTCTAGGTCCTTGCTCGGATAGACCACCGGCTCCTTGCCTTGGCGGCGGTTCAGATAGGGATGGACCATTCCGCCCTGAATAGGCCCTGGTCGCACGATCGCCACTTGAATAACCAGGTCGTAGAAGCACCGTGGTCGATGGCGAGGCAGCATGCTCATCTGCGCGCGGCTCTCGATCTGGAAAACGCCCACGGTATCGGCTTTGCAGATCATGTCGTACGTCTTGGCGTCTTCAGCGGGGATATCCTGCATACCAAAGGCGTAGCCCCGCCGATCCGAGATGAAATCGAGCGCACGCCGGATGGCCGAGAGCATGCCGAGCGCCAGCACATCGATCTTGAGCAGACCGGCAGCGTCGAGGTCGTCTTTGTCCCACTCGATCACGGTGCGGTCGGGCATAGAGGCGTTCTCCACGGGCACCATGCGGCACAGCAGGTCGCGGGTGAGTACGAACCCCCCTGTGTGCTGCGACAGATGTCTGGGAAAACCAATGAGCTGCTCAGTCAACTCCACCAGCTGGCGCACTGCCAGCGATTCAGTCTGCATTCCCAACTCAATAAAGCGCTCTTGCCGCACACGCTTGCCGTCGAACCATTGGTGGCCTTTGGCGATGGCGTCCAACGTCTCTAGGTCGAACCCCAAAGCTTTGCCGACGTCGCGAATCGCCGAGCGCGGCCGGTAGGTGATGACAGCAGCAGTGAGCGCCGCGCGGTCGCGCCCGTATTTGTTGTAGAGGTACTGAATGACTTCTTCGCGCCGCTGGTGCTCGAAATCAATGTCGATATCGGGGGGCTCGTTGCGCTCTCGGGAAATAAAGCGCTCAAACAGCACCGACATGCGCGCAGGGTCCACTTCCGTCA
The DNA here is from genome assembly GCA_052172715.1 of Giesbergeria sp. GTDB lineage: Bacteria > Pseudomonadota > Gammaproteobacteria > Burkholderiales > Burkholderiaceae_C > Simplicispira. Next base: position 4,096 of record JBQMQB010000160.1, read on the forward strand.
CGCCCAGGCAGTAACAGACCACGCTGTTCGCTGCCGAGCCGCGTCCCTGGCACAGGATGTGGCGCGAGCGTGCAAAGGCAACGATGTCGTAGACCGTCAGGAAGTACGGTTCGTACTTCAGCTCACAAATCACTTCCAGCTCGTGCTCAATCTGCTCCTGCATCTTGGTGGAAATTCCTGCCGGCCAGCGTCGACCCGCACCTTCGTAAGTCACCTGACGCAAATAACTGTCAGGTGTATGGCCTTCTGGCACCACCTCGTCTGGGTACTGGTAACGCAACTCATCAAGGCTGAAGCTGCAGCGCGCAGCCACACGCAGTGTCTCCTCCAACAAGTCGGCAGGAAAAGTTTGAGCCAGTCGGACCCGGCTGCGCAGATGCCGTTCTGCGCCGCGCTGCAGAGAGTGGCCGCATTCGCTCAACCGCTTGCCGATGCGTGTGGCAGTGAGCACGTCTTGCAGAGGCTTGCGTGAACGCACATGCATGTGCACATCGCCCAAGGCAACCAGCGGCAGCGCGGTCAAAGTGGAGACCGTGCGCATGCGGTGCAACCACAGCTCATCGTCGATCTGGCGCACCTGCTCCACGCCAATCCAACAGCGGCCAGTGAACTCCTTCAAGGCCCATCGTCCCAGGCGCTCCAGCTCACCGTCGCTGGCTGCACGCTCGGGACACAACAGCACCAGACAGTCAACCAGTGTGGCGCCAGTAATGTCTTCTATGCTGGCGCGGTAGGTTCCCTTATCGGATGCACGCCGCAATCGGGTGATGAACGCGCACAGATTGCCGTAGCCGTTGAGGTTCTGCGCCAGCACCACCAAGGTACAACGAGGCTCCACAGCATCGCGCGCTTCCATCGAAAACTGGGAGCCTAGCAACAACGGCAACCCCACTTCCTTGGCTGCGACATGCGCACGCACCACACCAGCCATGCTGCATTCGTCCGTTATGGCGAGCGCGCTATAGCCCAAGGTCTTGGCGCGCTCGACCAACTCTTCAGGGCGGCTGGCACCACGCAGGAAACTGAAGTTAGATAGGCAACGCAGCTCGGCATATGCCGGTAAGGCGTGCGAAAGTGGGGGCACAGTCATGTGCATTGCCCTCACCCAAAATGCCCATGCAAGAACCACGCCGTTTGGTCACCAGCCAAACGCTGCTGAAAAATCCACAGAATGCCCGCGTTCGGGCTGAGCGCCAGCCAGTAATCCCGTTGAACGATGAGGGGTTGTGCATCTTCACCCTCACTGCTGCGGTGCCACCAGCCACCTTCCACCCGGTCCGGGCCGAGCAGCAGTTGCAGGCGGCCCTGGTAGATCGGAACGTGCTCACGTTCAGGCAAACGCAAGGGTTCTTCGAGCACCCAAGTAGGCAAAGGCAGTGTGTACGGCGGTGAACCATCAGATGCGTGCGTGCTCTTGGCATTGGCGGCCTCAGCAACTCCCCATCGCTGCATCCATTCCAGACGGTGGTCGGGCGAGAGCACCGGGCGTCGCACGCAGCCTGCACCTAGGCGCACCTCGATGCGCTCAAGCGCCAGTTCAATACTGGCGCTTTTCGAGGCAGTCTCAGGCAGAAGCGAGCGACTGTTCTCCACCACTGGCGCCACTTCGGTGGCGACCAATTCAATGTCACCGACCGGCGCAAGCAATTTGGTGTTGGCCAAATGCTCGCAGAGCAGCCGCGAGAAATGTGCCACGCTTTGCATGGGCTGGGCAGTTCGGACGACGAGCTCACCACTGGT
>JBQMQB010000161.1:0-5824 GCA_052172715.1 Giesbergeria sp.
TCGCTTTAGAGGCCCAGGGCGAGACAGTGCCCAGGCGCGGCGAGACCACGATGGCCTGGCCGACGTCGCCCCCGTCAAACGGCTCGCCATAGTTCAGCAGCGCGGCAAGCCGCTCTGTCTCGGCTGCGGTAGGCGCGGTGGGCGTTGCCACCCAGTGCACATAGCGCGCCTGCAAGGCGTTGGTGCGCGGCTCGATGCCTTGCAGCTGCGGCAGCAGCTGGCGTGCGCGAAAGGGGCTCAGGGCGTTGCCGCCTACAAACATGGTCAGGTGCAAAGTCACAGTGGCAGCATTCCGAGGGAAGGGAGTCAACAGCAGAGCGGGGACAGCTCCGGTGCACTGCGCACGGCAGACACCAAAGTCGTTCATTTTAGTTGGCAGGCCAAAGCCCCTGACCCGGCGCCAGCAAGCAATGGAGCCCGATGGGATAATTTCGCCCCATGAGTATCTCCATCAAGTCCGCTGAGGACATTGCCGGCATGCGCGTGGCCTGCCGCCTCGCATCCGAAGTGCTGGACGCCATTGCGCCGCACATACAGCCTGGTATCACCACGCGCCGAATCGACGAAATCGCCGCGGCCTGCATGGCCGAACAAGGCACCATTTCCGCCACCATTGGCTACCAGCCGCCGGGCTACCCGGCCTACCCGGCCTCGCTCTGCACCTCGGTAAACCACGTGGTCTGCCACGGTATTCCGAACGACAAGCCTTTAAAAAAAGGCGACATCGTCAATGTGGACGTCACCGTCATCACCAAAGACGGCTGGTACGGCGACAACAGCCGCATGTACATGATTGGCGAATGCTCCATTGCCGCCAAGCGCCTCTCGGCCATTACCTTCGATGCCATGTGGCACGGAATTTTGCAGGTCAAACCTGGCGCGCACCTGGGCGATATTGGCCATGCCATTCAAAAATTTGCCGAAGGCCATGGCTTTACCGTGGTGCGCGAGTTCTGCGGCCACGGCATCGGCAAACGCTTCCACGAAGAGCCCCAGGTGCTGCACTACGGCCGCCCGGGCACGCTGGAGAAGTTAGAGGCCGGCATGGTGTTCACCATCGAGCCCATGATCAATGCCGGCCGACGCGACATCAAAGAGTTTGGCAACGACGGCTGGACCATCGTCACCAAAGACCACAGCCTCTCGGCGCAGTGGGAGCACACCGTGCTGGTCACGCCCACCGGCTACGAGGTGATGACGCTCTCCGCCGGCTCGCCCGAGCTGCCCGCCTTCGTCACCGCCACGGCCACCTAAGGCCGGTTGGGCGCGGCCGCGCACGCTTCTTGCATAGCCCTGCGCATGACCAGAACGCCTAAACTCCCCGCCCCGCTCGACCTGCCTGCACTGCGCGATGCCTACCGGCAGGGCAAGGCCGCTCTGGTGGCAAAGCTTCTCGGGCCACTGCCCTCGGTGCGCAGCGTCCACGGCCTGCTGCGCCGGTTCACCCGCCTGGCCGATGCACTGCTGCTGACTCTGTGGAAGGCAAGCGCCTTACCGCCGGGGCTCGCGCTCATCGCCGTGGGCGGCTACGGGCGCGGCCAGCAGTTGCCGTATTCCGATGTGGATGTGCTGGTGCTGCTGCCCGAAGGTTCGCACGCGGCGCTGGGCGTCGAAACCCGCAACCGGGTGGAAGACTTCATTCGCAACTGCTGGGACGCGGGGCTCGAAATTGGCTCTAGCGTGCGCTCGGTGCAGGAATGCCTGCAAGAGGCGGGAGGCGACGTCACGGTACAGACCTCCCTGCTCGAAGCGCGCCGCATCGGCGGCAGTGTGGCCTTGTTCAAGCGCTTCGAGGCGGCGTTTCGCGCTTCACTTGACCCGCGCGCTTTTCTCAGCGTGAAGACGCTGGAGCTGCGCCAGCGCCACACCAAGTACGAAAACACCGCCTACGCGTTGGAGCCCAATACCAAGGAATCTCCAGGCGGCCTGCGCGATTTGCAGACTATTTTGTGGGTGGCACACGCGGCGGGGCTGGGCCATTGCTGGCGTGCATTGGCCGAGAGCGGCCTGGCCACTCCCTACGAAATGCACCAGTTGGAGCGCAACGAATCGGTGCTGCTCCTGATTCGCGCCCGCCTGCACGCCGTTGCCGGGCGCCGCGAAGACCGGCTCGGGTTCGACCTGCAAACGGCAGTGGCCGAAACCTTTGGCTACCAAGGGATCTCAAGCGACGGCGGACGCCTGCCTACCCGCGCCAGCGAAACGCTGATGCGCCGCTACTACTGGGCCGCCAAAGCGGTGTCGCAGCTCACGCAAATTTTGCTGCTCGACATTGAAGAGCGCCTGAACCCGCCACAAACCCCGCCCCGGCGCATCGACGATCGTTTTTTCGACAAGGACGGGATGATCGAAGTGGCCAGCGACGACCTGTACCAGCGCGACCCGCACGCCATCCTCGAAACCTTTCTACTGTTTCAGTCGTCCTCGGCGCTGCAGAACCTCTCGGCGCGCACGCTGCGTGCGCTGTACGCCGCGCGCAGCGTCATGAACAGCGCTTTTCGAAACGACCCGGTGAACCGAGCGGCGTTCCTGCGCATCCTGCAGCAGCCATCTGGCATTACCCACGCCATGCGGCTGATGAACCAGACCTCGGTGCTCGGGCGCTACCTGTGGCCATTTCGGCGCATCGTGGGGCAAATGCAGCACGACCTGTTCCACGTCTACACCGTGGACCAGCACATCCTCATGGTGCTGCGCAACGTGCGGCGCTTCTTCTTGGCCGAGCATGCGCACGAATACCCTTTTTGCTCGCAGCTCGCCGCCGGTTGGAACAAGCCCTGGGTTCTGTACGTCGCCGCTCTGTACCACGACATCGGCAAGGGCCGGGGCGGAGACCATTCTCAAATCGGCGCCGTGGCCGTGCGGCGCTTTTGCCGCCAGCACGGCATTGCACGCGAGGACGCGCAGCTCATCGAATTTTTGGTGCGCGAGCACCTCACCATGAGCCGCGTAGCGCAAAAAGAAGACCTGAGCGACCCTGATGTGATTGCCGCATTCGCACACCGTGTGGGCAACGAGCGCTCCCTCACTGCGCTGTACCTGCTCACCGTGGCCGACATTCGCGGCACCAGCCCCAAGGTGTGGAACGCCTGGAAAGGCAAACTCCTGGAAGACCTGTACCACGCGACACTGCGCGTATTGGGGGGCCGCGCACCCGATGCGGCGGCCCAGATCGAGGCGCGCAAGCGCGATGCGCTGGTGCTGCTGGCGCTCAGCGCCCTGCCCTTCGAGGCCCACAAAGCGCTCTGGGAAACGCTCGATGTCGGCTACTTCATGCGCCACGAGGCGGCCGACATCGCCTGGCACACGCGCCACCTCTCACGCCACGTGGGTGCTGGCCGCCCAGTGGTCAGCGCGCGCCAATCTCCGGTAGGCGAAGGCCTGCAGGTCATGGTCTACACCGCCGACCAGAACGACCTGTTCGCCCGCATCTGCGGCTATTTCGACCAAGCCGGTTTTTCCATTCTGGATGCCCGTGTCCACACCACAATGAACGGTTATGCGCTCGACACTTTTCAGGTGGTGAGCGACACGCTGCCCGGCCACTACCGGGAACTGACCCATCTCGTCGAGAGCGGGCTGATGCACGCCCTGCAGGACACCAACCCCCTTCCCGAGCCCGGCCGCAAACGCGTCTCGCGCCGCGTGCGGCATTTCCCCATGGCGCCGCGCGTCACCTTGCAGCCCGACGAAAAGGCCCAGCGCTGGCTGCTGGGCGTATCGGCCAGCGACCGCGCCGGCCTGCTCTACCGCATCGCCCGCGTGCTGGCACGCCACCAGCTCAGTGTGCAGCTCGCCAAAATCAGCACCCTGGGCGAGCGCGTGGAAGACACCTTTCTGGTGCAAGGCCTTGAGCTGCAGAACAACGCAGCGCAGATCCGCATCGAAACCGAGCTGCTGCAAACGCTGGCAGACGACAGCGCCTGACGCCTGTCTGCCGCCCTGCGTGCGAGACGAACTACACTTTTTATAGCTACAGGCGATTTACTGGCAAGCGGAAATGGCATTTTTTATGAGGAACCTGGCCCTGTCGGCTTGTGCGATCAAACTGCGGCTACGATCGTCAGAAGGCAGTGGCGCCCGGCCCGCCTCTGGCAAGGCCCGATTTCACCCAGTGCAGCGCCGCGCCGCCGCTGCGGGCAGGCCCAAGCCAAGGCACATCGCGACAAGCCACGCGCTTGCGCAAGGACTTTTCGAATGTTCCAGCACCTGCTCGTTCCCACGGACGGCTCCGGCCTCTCGCGCAGCACGGCTGTGGAGGCTGTGCGCTTTGCCAAAGCCTCGGGCGCCAAGATCACCGGCTTTCATGCCATGCCCGAACTGAGGCGGCTGACGCAGCATCCGGGCCTGCCCACCGACACACGCGCTGATTTCGAGCACCAAGCCCGCGCTGAAGCCGACGCCGCACTCGACTTCATCAAAGAAACCGCCAAGGCCGAAGGGGTAGTTTGCGACACCGTAATGGTGGTCAGCGCCGAACCGCACGAGGCTATTTTGCGGGCCGCCCGCGACCGTGGCTGCGACCTGATTTTCATGGCCTCGCATGGTCGGCGCGGTATCGAAGCCTGGTTGGTCGGCAGTGAAACGCAAAAAGTGCTCACCCAGAGCAAGGTACCGGTCCTGGTCTGGCGCAGCAACCAGGGCTAAAACCCTTGCCAGCAAAGCGAGTGGCGCAGCGCCGTATCAGTCGTCCGCATCCGGCGCGACGCCCGGGAACAGCACCTCGGTAAAGCCGAATTGCGAGAAATCGCGCATCCGCATGGGGTACAACACCCCCGCCAAGTGGTCACATTCGTGCTGCACCACGCGCGCATGAAAGCCGTCCACACTGCGGTCTATGGCCATGCCCTCCAAGTCAAAGCCTTGGTAGCGCACCCGCTGCCAACGCGGCACACGCCCGCGCAGGCCGGGCACCGACAGGCACCCCTCCCAATCGTCTTCCTGTTCGTCGCCGAGCGGCGTCACCACCGGATTGACAAGCACTGTGAACGGCACCAGCTCGCGGTCGGGATAGCGCGGATTGGACTGGTCGCTGCCAAAAATCACCACCTGCAGATCCACCCCAATCTGCGGTGCGGCAATGCCGGCGCCGCTGGCTGCGCGCATGGTGTCTTGCAAATCCTGCACCAAGGCGCGCAATTGCGGTGTGTCCCAACGGTCTACAGGGCGCGAAACCCGGAGCAGCCGCGGGTCACCCATTCTGAGAATCTCTTGAATAGCCATGTTGCATTCCTGTTATTTGTCATCGGAGCCCTGACGATTGGCGAGAATAACGCGACGCACCCGCACGCCCCACATGAACGACCCGCAGCCGCCCGCACCCGGCATTCCCCCGCCACCCACGCTGCCGCCCGTGCCGCGCGCAGTTCGCTGGCTGCTGCATACGTTTGCGGTACTGTGCCTGGCGCTGGGCGTCATTGGCATCTTCCTGCCGGGGCTCCCCACCACCGTCTTCATCCTGATGGCGGCATGGGCCGCTGCCCGCAGCTCGCCGCGCCTGCACGAATGGCTGTGGTACCACCGGCTCTTTGGCCCCATGCTGCGCGACTGGGCCCGCGGCGGCTGGGTCAGCCGCCGTGCCAAGTGGAACGCCAGCTTCGTCATGGCGCTTTGCGCGGTCATCATGTTCCTGACAGTCCCAAAGCTCTGGATCACAGTGCTGGCGAGCACCAACATGGCCGTTGTGCTGATCTGGCTGTGGTGGCGCCCAGAACCACCGCAATAGGCTCGCTCAAGTCCGGGAGATGGCAATTCCTTGTATATAATGCGAGGCTTGTTCCTCGATAGCTCAGTTGGTAGAGCGCCGGACTGTTAATCCGTAGGT